>DASVIY010000275.1:0-8797 GCA_036386195.1 Acidimicrobiia bacterium
AGCGGGATGACGAGCTTCACGTCGGCGCCGGTGACAGTGACTTCGATGCCGGCCGTGCGGAACGCGTCGAGTTGGGCAGCGGTGTACCTGCTGACGTTTGTCGCGACCTCGATCTCGCCATGGACCATGCTGTGCGCCCGATACCCAACAGTCGCAAACTCGTTGGAAAGCGTTGTGTCGACGTTCGGGTTGTAGCCGGTGTACCGGTTGAGGTTCACGCCCATCGCGGGGAGGAACTCGTTGTACGTGACGTACTGCTCCTCGGCGCCGACAACGCGGCGCGCGATCTCGAACTTCAACTGCACAGGCAAGTTCGCCGGCAGCGCGTCCACGATGCGGTTGTGCTCGCGAGCGAACAGCGTGTGCGTGGCGGTCAGCGCGATGTTCTCGTTGGCGCGCACGTCGCCCGCCTCCATGCGCTTTTGCGGCGCGGCGAGCAGCCGGCCGTCGACCGCCATGGTCGGCGCGGTGGCCGCGTTGCCACGGGCATCTGCCCTCGGCAGATAGCCGTTGTCGAGCATCAGGTGCGGCCCGTTGTTGTTCATGTTGCCGTCAACCGGGCCTTCGCGGAGCCATTCGAGGCGCTGAGTGGTGCCGCCGTACACGGGCCAGCCGCTGATGTAGGAGTTCACGGTGTTGACCGACTGGCGCGCGTTGGTGACGCCCGTTCCCGGTGCCGCTGCTGAGCGCGTGAACCCGACGACGCCGAAGTCGTTTTGAAAGCTCTCGAGCGGATCGGCCGCGTTGAACGGGATGTTGCTGCTTTCCGTACCGTCTTGCGCGAGTCCGAACGTGTGGTCGAGGAACTGGCCCCACACGTTGCCCCACTGGCTCACATTGCGATCATTGAAGACGTTCTGATTGACGTCGTTGAACACACGGTTGCTGATGTAGCGGTCGTTCGGGCCGGAGATGACGGCACTTCGACCGTCGGCATACGCGGCTCGGGCCACCCGGCTGTACGGCAGGTTCGCCTGTCCCCAGGTCGGGTGCCTCTCGTTGTTGCCGCTGCCGTCGAGGCTCCTGGCCTCGAAAGGAAACGAACCGCCCGAGATGGGCGGCCTCGAACCGCTCGGGAAGGTCGGCCGCGATCTACCCGGGATGGGCGGCCGGTTGGTCCCCGACGCCGAACCGCCGGCCATCGCGGTCACGCCGAGGAGCAATGCAATGGATGTGAGCACTGCCCCCGGTCGGCGTAGACGAGGTGCAACGTTGCGCATGTGCACGCGTGAGCTCTTCATATCCTGCGCCCCTTGCCTATCGAAACGCGTGCCGACATGGACCGGAAGGATGCGCCGACAGAATGTCTCGACGCGCGCGGAAACAAATTGGCAACGCCGCGGCGCGACGCGCCGCTTCTTTTGTGAAGCATGGTTGCTCCCTGCCTAGGGTGGGAGAAGCGCGGGATGTGCAGCGCGTCATGCTGTCTACGCCGCCCGCGCGCGGTCGTCAAGCCTTCGTCGATGAACGCTGTGACTCGCGTTCCTCGGCACGTCGCGCACATCGGGCGTGTCGCGTGAAGGTGACGATTAGGTAAGAAAGTTGCGCGAAGCGGTCGCGCGCGGAACGCGCGACCCGAGGTTTCAACAGAACGCGTGGGTTTCCGATCGCAATGCAATCGCGCAACACGAACTTCTTGACCTTGCCGAGGGTGTGCGCGGCAGCTCGTCGACGATGCGTAGCTCTTCGGGCCACTTTTGGCGCGCCAGACCTGCGGAATCGAGATGCGTCCGCATGGCCTCGAGATCAGGTGCCGACCCGGAACTCGCGACCCGCACGAGCGCGCTCACGTTCTCGCCGCCGCGCACGATGACGTCCTTCTTGCGATCGTGATGGTCAAGAAGCCGTCGGCGTCGAGCATGCCGATGTCGCCACTCGCGTACCAGCCGTCGGCGTCGACGGCGACCGTCGGTGTAGTTGCGTTTCGCGCGCGGCGTCTCTCGTGAGCTGCCCGTAGTTGATGGATGCTCGGTCGATCCCAAGGAACGTGCGATCGGGATGCCAAGTGCTTCAGCGCGGTCGGCGAAGCTCGCGGGCATAGTTGATCCACCGAGGCCGAGGTAGGTCATCCGCGCAAGGTGGTCGCGTCCGAAGCTCGGATCGTCGAGCAAGCTCTGCAGGAAGAAGGTGGAGCCGCTCCGGGCGGTGAGGTCACCCTCGGTCATCGCGGCGAGCACGGCAGGGGGTGCCAACTGTCGATGAGGTGGATGGGTGAGCAGCGGTTCACGGGCAACAAGAGGCCCGGCAGCATCCCGATCGCGTGTCTGACCGTGCCGCCCGAGATGTCGTGATGCACGTTTCGGGGATGTCGAGATTCGGTACCCGTGTGACATTTCGTGTTCGGTAGCTATGCGACACGGTGATCCCTTCTTGGCTTGCCGTGGGGTTGGGCGAGGGCCCCGAACTCTTTCGATTTGTCGTGGCGGGCTTTGTGAGTGCGGATCAGGACGCCGTCGATGGTGATCTGGAGTGTGTCACCCACGATTCGGACTCCGGCTTGGCGCCCAATGAACTTGTTGCCGACCCGCTAGGCGGTCCCGGCGAAGCTCAACGAGCCGGAGCTATCGACGCCGCGAACGACCTCGCCGCCTTTCGTCGGGGCTGACGGCCGGCTGGCCTTGTGACCCCTCCCCGCCATCTTGTCGTCGTCTTCGACGAGATGACGTCGAGCGTGCGTCGCGACAACAACACCGTTGTGGGTGACATGCAACAGACCGTCACTGCTTTCGATCTCGACGGGTTCGCCGGCGAGATGTCGACCGACGTGATACCGGTGTTTCAGGATGCTGATCCGACCGGCCGAGTCGACACGGCGCGTCACGGTCCGTTTCGGAGGTTTCGGTTCGTCGGCGGCGGTGACGTCACCGTCGATGACTTCGAGGTTTGCGGGCTTCGCCAACTCGAATCGTCGGATCGGAGCGACATCACCGATCGATTGATGTTCCCGAACCGTGTTGTAATCGGTCACCCAGCCGTCGAGCGCAGCTTGGGTCTCTTCGATCGTGTCGAACACGTTGTCGTTGAAGAACTCTCGCCGCATCGTCTTGTGGAGCCGTTCGATCTTGCCGGTCGTGGTCGGCGAGTACGGCGCGGTGAGGAGATGCTTGATCCCGTTGTTGTGACAGATCCGATCGAACATCACGTTCGCGGGCTTGTTCATCAACTTCCCGGTAAACACCTTGCCGTTATCGGTCAAGATCGACTCCGGAATGCCGTGACGGGACAACCCCTCGAGGAGCGCGTCACACACCGGCCGCGCCGTGGCTCGTTCCACCAACTTGGCGATCACACAGAACCGGGAGTGATCATCGATGCCGGTCACGGCCGACAGCTGCCGACCGTCGGTGAGAAACACGCGGCCCATCACATCCATCTGCCACAACTCCATCGACCGGGACCGTTCCCAACGCTTGTAGTCCTGCCGTCTGCGACGACGGGTCTTCGGATCGATCAGACCGTGACGGATCAACGCCCGATAGATCGCCGAACGCGACGGCACAACCTCGAACTCGGCGCGAAGCTTCGAGTGCAACGTCCGCGGACCCCAACCCGGATGCGCTCGCCGCAACGACACGACCCAAGCCTCAACCACCGCATCGATCTGATGAGGACAACGATCCGGCCGGCAACTCTGATCCGCCAACGCGCCAAGACCACCGTTGGCGTAACGGACCAACCAACGATGCACGCTCTGACGGGTCACCCCATAACGAGTCGCCACATCCGTGACCGAGGCTCCCGAGTCGAGCCTCACGAACCGCCAGATAGCGCTGCTCAACCATCGATAGCTCCACCAACACGACCGGCACCTCCACGACCCGGGAACCCCCAAGTCGAGACCACACCGAGGCCCGAACACATGGAATCGATGTAACACAGGTACCGGAGCCACTGTCGCCCAGGAACCGAACCCGCGCCGCAGCACGTAACACACCTACCGAAGCCAACGCGTAACAGAGCTACCGAACTCTCACACGCACGTTTCGGGGAACCCGGTGGAATTTCCCGGTGGAACCCGGCGGGCAACGCAGGAGGCCCGACCGAAGCCGGGCCTCTGACCTGCTGTTAAATGGTGGCGGGGGTAGGATTTGAACCTACGACCTTCGGGTTATGAGCCATGCCGGGTGGCGTCCACCAGAGTCACACGTGTGTGGTTCAGTCCTGTGATCTGCGGTTTCGCGGCATCGAGAGTCCACCGGGTCCGACCCGATCCAGCAGGTTGCAACCATTTGGGTTGCAAAATGGTTGCAGTCGTGAGGCCTACGCCGAGGGCGTCGCGCGCGCCGGGTGAATCGATTCTCGTCGTCGCCCAGGTGCAGGACGTAGATCGTGTCATCGATGCTCAGCTCGGGCACTGGGCACTCCTTGGATGGACTTCACCGGTCGGGCGCGAGGCGCGTCTTCAGAGTCATCTTGATCGTGCGGATGTTGAGGCGTTCGCCGGTGTTCTCGTCCACGACCACGGGGCGGATCTCGGCGCCGGTCTCGCGGCTCATGAGCGCGACCTCGGGTCCGTTCGGCCAGAGCCAGTCAGAACCGAAGCGCCACATTGCGGCGAGGACGTCCCAGAAGGCGCGGCCCTTGTCGGTGAGCCGGTACTCGTATCGGGGCGGGTGGGCGGCGTACTCGACCTTGGTCAGCATGTCCTCGTCGACCAAGCGGGTGAGTCGTTGGGCGAGCACGGCGCGGGGGATCTCGAGGGCTGCCTGAAAGTCGTCGAAGCGTGGGCGTCCGTAGAAGGCCTCGCGCATCACGAGTGGCGTCCACCAGTCTCCGACGAGATCAGTGGTGCGCGCGATGGGGCAGGCAGCGTCGTCGAAACGGGTGCGGCGCATGCTCCTACTCCTCGTCGCCTTCGCCCCGGCGACGCACCTCGCCCGCGAGGGCGTCGAGGATCTGTTGTGGGTCGGTGTGGGCGTGGCCGACGAGGTAGCACGCGATCGGTGCGGCGATGCGTTCCGAGGCGTGGGCTGCGATGCCGGCGAGCTCGAGGAGCGCGTCGATGGTGGCGTCGTCGGGTGCGTCGACGCCGAGCTGGGTGGCGAACGCTGCGATCCATTCGCGGCCGGTGATCGTCTGGTCCGAGGCGCGTCGGTCGTTGCTGCTCATGCGAGAGACTCGACGCGGGCGGGCACGTGCTTGTGCCAGGGGGTGCCGGCGAGCCAGTCCTTGTCCTCGCTGGCGGTGAGCTCGTTGGTGGGGACGCCGTGCACCGCCTCGACGCCATGTTCGTCGGGATAGGAGAGGCCGAGGCCGTTGGGCAGGGTGATGTGCCCGGGCCGGAGGGTGTCGGTGAGCTCCACGACGGCCTCGACGGTGGCCCGCTTGGTCGTGACCGCGGCCCGGCCGCCGTCGGCGATGCCGAGGCGGGCGGCATCGGCGGGGTTCATGCGCAGCGCACCTGTCACGTCCTTCTTTCTCCACGCGGGGTCGCGGTAGATCGTGTTGGCCGTAGAGGACCGACGCTCGCCGGCCGAAAGCACGAACGGCCACTCGCAAGCGCCCGCCGGCGGAGTGGCGGTGGCTAGACCGGCGAGCTCGTCGAGCAGCTCGGGGATGAAGAGGTTGATGCGACCGTCCGCGGTGTCGAGGCGTCGCCACGACTCGTCGTCGGCGTCGACGGTAAACGTGATGCCTGACGGCGTGTTGAGCACCGCGTCGAACAGCTTCTCGCCGACCTCGAGGCCCTCACCGTCGAACCCCGCGCGCTTGACCGCCTCGGGGTAGGCGAGGGCGCAGGTGTGGGCCAGTCCCCACATCACCGCGGCGGCGGCCGCACCGTCGGGCAGCTCGGGACCAAGCGCCTCGTAGAGCACGACAGGCGCGAGCTGGCCCAGCCGCCGGTCGGTGGTGGTCGCGGTGAGGAACGCGTCGGCGAACGCGGCACGACCCCGGGTGGCGGCCTCGCGCAAGGGTGCGATGTCGTCGTCGGTCAGTGCACCGAGGGCCCGCACGAGGCGGCGGTGAATCTCCGGTTCGGGCAGTGTGCCTGGGAGCGGGTCCAGCAGAGGTTGGCGGAGCTGGAAGTAGTTCGCCGGGAACTCGAGGGTGAAGAACGTTGCCTCCCACTTCTCGAACTGCGACGCGGTCGGCAGTACGTAGTGGGCGTGGCGTGCCGTCTCGGTCATCGCCACGTCAAGCACGACGACCAGCTCCAGGGAGTCGAGCGCATCGCGCATCCGATGGCTGTCGGCGAGGGAGTGCACCGGGTTCGAGCTCTCGATGAACATCGCCCGGAACCGATCCGGGTGATCGGTGAGGATCTCGTCGGGGATCGAGTTCGCCGGGATGAGGCCCGTGATAATCCGGGCGCCCGACACCGGTGTGGTCCGTTCCGGCCGGCCGTTCGGGGCGCCCGCGGGCGGAACGATCATCCCGTCTCCCGGCGCGGACCCGGCGCCACCCCCGCTCGGTCCGGACCCGCCGAGCGACGCCATCTTGGTGTGGATGTTCATCGTGCCCGGCCGACCGAAGTTGCCCGTCAGCACGTAGATCGCCTTCTCGAGATACGAGTTGAGGGTGCTGTTCGGCGCCATCTGGATCCCGAGGTCCTCCAGGATCGACACGCTCGAGGCACGGCCGATGCGCCGCGCCGCCGCGCGTACGTCGGCCTCGTCGACGCCGGCCCGCGCGCAATGCTCGGTGACGTCGACACGGGAGAGGGCCTCGAGCAACGGCGCCGCGTTGCTCGTGTGGTCCTCGACGAAACGGCGGTCGACGAGACCCTCTTCCACGAGCACCGCCGCGACGGCGCTCAAACAGAACGCGTCAGTGCCGGGCCGCACCTGCAAGTGGATCTCGGCCAGGTCGGCAGTCTCGGTGCGGCGTGGATCGATCACGATCATCGCCCGCTCCGGATCGTTCGCCATGGCCTTGAGGACCGTGCGAGCGCGCGGGAAGCCATGGGACTGCCACGGGTTCTTGCCGACGAACACCGCCACCTCGGCATGCTCGAAGTCACCCGTCGTGTGGCACCGGGCACGCCCGAACAGCCGGGCGTCCACCCAGAACTCGCCCGTCTTCTCCTGCGCAAGCGCATTCGAGCTGTACACAACACCCAACGCGGCGCGGGTCGCCCCGCCGTACGCACCGCCGAGGTGGTTCCCCTGACCGCCACCCCCGTAGTAGAAGAGCGACTTACCGCCATGCGCCGCCTTGATCGCGTTGGCACGCTCCGCGATCTCGCCGATCGCCGTGTCCCAATCGATCTCCTCGAACGTGCCGTCATCGCGCCGACGCAACGGCGAGGTCAGCCGCCCCCGCTGGTTCTGGTAGTGATCGAGACGCAACGCCTTCTCGCACGTGTAGCCCTGCGACCCCGGATGCGCCTTGTCCCCGCGGATGCGCTCGAACCGGCGACCGTCGAGTCGCACCTCGATCCCACAGTTGATGCTGCACAAGATGCACGCCGTCTGGTGCCACTCGTCGCCCATGCGCCTCGTCCCGTCGCTCGCAGTAAGTTCAACAAGAGAATGCACTCCCCTCGGTCGACTCGTCAACCCCTGGCTCGACCGCCTCGCCTCGGCGCAGACAACACCACCGACGCCGCCACGGCGGACCAAGACCACGAGGCATCGCCGCTCGCGACCAGCGTGGCGTTCGTCAACATCGTCCTGGGCCCACCGGTCGATGTCGGGCAGGTCGTCGCTCAACGCAATCGCGAACTCGTTCACGTCTTGGGTTGGTACGAGTGGTGCCCGGTCGCGTACGCGCCGGCAACGTGGGTGAGGTGTGCGATGACGTCCTTGATCGTCCACGCGGGAGTTGCCGGTACGATCGCGGCGACACCCGGTTCATCCAGCGGCCGCACGAGCTCGACGAGACGGTCGCGGGTTTCGGTGTAGGCGGCTGCGAGGTCTGGCACGCCTGGCGCTCGAACGCCTCCCGGCCCTGATGGATCACACTCGCCACGGCGCCAGTCTCGCCCACGGGGACTGGTCGAGTCGCCAAGGGATGCCGCAGACCAGTGGGCCTGTCGGCCCCGGCCGTCGCCGCCGACGCCGACGCCGACGCGTGAGCTGAACGCAACTCTCATGCCGACGGATCATGGCTGCGGACCGATCCCGAATCAGGTCGGGACGGACTTCAGGAAGCGGCGAACCTCGGCGTTGAATGCGGCCGGGGATTCGATGTTGGAGACATGTCCGACGCCTGGCAGAACCACGAGCTCGGACTTCCGGATCATCGCGTGTAGCTCGTGCGCGACGCTGAGCGGCGCGCGTTCGTCCCGCTCGCCGTAGAGGAGCAGCGTTGGGACCGCGATGTCCGCGAGTGCGTCGCGGAGATCTGCCGCCGCGAACGCCGTAACCATCGGCTTGATGCCAGCTGCCCGGACCTCGCACATGATCGCCGTCACCTCATCGATCAGCTCCTGCGCGACCGGCCCAGCGAAGAAACCAGGGATGTAGGACCCGACCCAGGTCTCGGGTGGCTGATCGGCTTCGATCAGGGCCCGGTGAACGCGTGCTTCGACGACATCCGGCGGGAGAGAGCCAGCCCATCCCGCATATGCCGACGCCAGTATCAACGACCGAGGAAGATCGGGATGGCGTCGGAACATCTCGATCGCGAGCCCCCCACCGAACGACATGCCGAGGACGTGAGGACGACCGATGTCGAGCGAGTGAATCAACCCCGCCGCTGCGTCTGCATAATCGCTGGGCCGAAAGTCCTCGGGCGGGTCCGACGATGCGCCGCAACCCGGCGCGTCCCAAGCGATGACCGTGAACTCGTCCGCGAGCCCTTCGAGTTGTAGTCGCCATTCGCGACCATCGCTCCAGGCACCGTGCAGAAGCAG
>DASVIY010000276.1:0-2331 GCA_036386195.1 Acidimicrobiia bacterium
TAGCCGATCTGTCTCGGGCTCTGATGGCGGATCGACACCGCCGAGATGTTGACGATCCGCGCGAAGGAAGCCTTGCGCAAGAGGGGCAGCGATGCGCGCGTGGTGCGCACCATCGTGAGCACGCCGAAATCGAAGTCTTCCATCCACTCATTGTCGGTGAGCTCGTCGATCGTGCCGAGACGATTGGGGCCGACGGCGTTGATCAGCGCGTTGAGCTCGCCCCACCGCTCGT
Organism: Acidimicrobiia bacterium; assembly: GCA_036386195.1. Classification (GTDB taxonomy): domain Bacteria; phylum Actinomycetota; class Acidimicrobiia; order IMCC26256; family JBBRZM01; genus JBBRZM01. Next base: position 233 of record DASVIY010000276.1, read on the forward strand.
CGATGAAGCCGAACGCAGCTTCCACCTCGCCCGTGTCGAGCAGGTCGCATTGCAGGCCGATGATGTCGGTCGCGCCGGTCGACGCGAGCTCGGCCTCGGCCTCCTTGAGGTCACTCGCGGTGCGGCCGAGCACGGCGACCCGGCAACCCTCGGCGGCAAGTTGTTCGGCGATCGCACGCCCGATGCCGCGCGAGCCACCGGCAACGACCGCGGCGCGCCCTTTCAGGCCCAGATCCATGTCGAACCCCCTTACCGACGAGCGTGAAATCTATCGGCCGAGCGGCGGGTCAGGGTGCTTACTTCATCCAGATGCGCTGATAGTCGCGACTCTCCGGATGCACGAGGAGGTACACGAGCACGCAGTCGATGAGCAGCGTGAAGATCAAGGGGATCTCGAAGACCGCGCCCTTGAAGACCAACACGAAGAGCACGACGCTCACCACGGCACCGGCGACGCCGAGCATGTAGCCCCACTTCTTGTCGTTCGCGATCCCGTACGCGCCCAGGCCCATCGCGAGCGGCACCACGACCAACGGCGAAACCAGGAAGCCGCCGAACAGCAAGTCGAACGCCGCGTTGATGTAGAGCAGGAGGCACGCCATGAAGAGCGTCTGCGGCTGGGTCTGGTTGACGAACCGGCGTTCGTTCACGGCGCCCATTCTTGCCCAACCGAGGCGGTCGTGTGCCGTCGCCCCGGTCGCGACGCGGTCACGCGGGCGCTTCCCCAACCGGAATCGTTGTGCGGGCACGCAATTGCCCGCAGGCCGCGTCGATCTCCGTGCCCCGATTCCGCCGCACGGTGGCCGTGATCCCGCGCCGGCGGAGCGTGCCCGCGAACTCCTGCAGCCGGGCGGGCGCAGGCGCGGCACCGCTGAACCCGGGCGTGGGATTGAGCGGGATCAGGTTGACGTGGGCACCGCCCTTGGCTCGAAAACGCCGGAGCAGTTGCGCCAGCGCCTCGGCCTGGTCGGCTCGATCGTTGACGCCCGCGATGCACGCGTACTCGAACGTGACCCGCCGGCCCCGCGCAGCCGCGAACTCATGGGCGGCGTCGAGCACGTCGGCGATCGGATAGCGGCGGTTGAGGGGCACGAGCGCATCGCGGGCGTGGTCGGTGGGCGCGTGCAGCGAGACCGCGAGCGTGACGGGGAGTCGCTCCTTCGCGAGCCGGCGGATCGCGGGGGCCACGCCGACCGTGCTCACCGTGATGTGGCGGGCGGAGATGCCGAAGTCGTCGTGGAGCCGCTCGATCGACGACCACGTCGCGTCGTAGTTGGCGAGCGGCTCGCCCATGCCCATGTACACCACGTTGCTCACCCGCGGCTCGCACGAGTGCGCGGCGCGCGCCACTTGTTCGACGATCTCACCGGCGCTGAGGTGGCGTTCGAAGCCGGCTTGGCCGGTTGCGCAGAACGTGCAGCCCATCGCGCAACCCGCCTGCGACGAGACGCAGACCGTGGCGCGGGTGGGGTAGCGCATGAGCACGGTCTCCACTTGCGCGCCATCGCGCAGGGTCCAGAGCCACTTTGTCGTCATGCCGTCGGGCGCCCTCGACTGCTCGTGCGGCTCGAGCGTGAGCGCGAGCGCGAGCGCGTCGGTCAGGCGGCCGCGCAGCGCTTTGGGAAGATCGGTGCACTCCTCGATCGGGAGGCGACGGGTGTACAGGCCGTCCCACACCTGGCGCGCGCGGTACGCGGGTTCACCCCAACCCGCGAGGAGCGCATCCAACTCGGCGCGTTCGATGCCGTAACGAGTGGCGGACGCCGTGTCGGTCATCGGGCTGCTGTCGGTCATCACGCGGCTGCGACGTCGGACTCGTAGGCCCGATCGATTCGTGTCGTGACGAAGCCGAGGTCGCGGTAGAGGCGCATCGCGGCCTTGTTGGTCGTGTCGACGAACAACATGCCGGTGGTCACGCCGCGCTCGTTGAGTGACGCGAGGCCGGCGAGCGCGAGCGCGCGCCCGAGTCCGCTGCCCTGGCGCGACGGATCGACACTGATCACGAAGATCTCGCCGAGCGCCTCGGGCTCTTCCGGTGGCGCGATGGGATGGATCTTCGTCCAGCACGAACCGGCGAGACCGTCGGCGTCGATCGCAAG
>DASVIY010000277.1:0-5347 GCA_036386195.1 Acidimicrobiia bacterium
CACGGGGCTCCTCCGACAGTCCGCGTACGACCGGTGGGAGTCCCAGCGCCTCGAAGCTCGGGATCCCGGGAAGCACCTGGCGAAACACCAGTCCGATCGAGCCGCGCTGACGAAAGACGTTCACGCGGAAGCGCCCGAGGCTCGGGACGCTGTAGGCGAAATCGGCGTCGCCCTCGGCCGCGAACTCCGCGGCGCGCTCCTCGGGCAAGATCTGGCTTGCGATGCGTTGCGTGTCGGCCGGCGACACGGAGTCGAACGGCGTGCTGTCGAGCTTGCCTTCGATACGAACGTGCGGCGGCGAGCCGACCTTCACGTGCAGGTCGGATGCGCCGCGCTCGACCGCATACTGCAAGAGCACGTCCAGATCTGCCACGTCGGTCTCCCCCGGTTTTCTCAAGGTATCGACGCCGGCGATTCCGAGCTAAAGGCTGGATCTTTCGGGTCCGCCGCCGGCAGAATCCGCCCAAAGGGTACTCGCGGCCTCGACGACGTTGCTCCCTGGGCCGCCGGCGGTGGCCGGCTCCGTCGCCCGCCCACCCAGTCCCAGGAGCGGGGGCAGCGTCGCCGCTACCGAGCTCTCGAGGGCGTCGAGGTCATAGCCGCCCTCGAGAAATACGATGAGGCGCCCTGTGGGTGCGAGCTCAGTAACGCTCGCGGCAAGCAACCCGTAGTCGCCGGCCGAGAGGCCGAGGCCGGTCAGCGGGTCGTCGCGGTGAGCGTCGAAACCGCACGAGACGAGCACCCACGTCGGGTCGAACCGTTCGACCACCGGCGCGACGACCTCGTCGAGCGCGCGCAGGTAAACGTCGCCGGTCGCACCGCTCGGCAACGGAAAGTTGCACGTCAGGCCGGCGCCGTCGCCGGTACCCATCTCATGGAGCCGGCCGGTGCCCGGATACAGCGGCCACTCGTGGAACGACACGTAGAGCACGCGCGCGTCGGCGTAGAAGATCTCCTGGGTGCCGTTGCCGTGGTGGGCGTCATAGTCGACGATGCAGACGCGCTCTCCCCGGTCGGCCAGCGCGCCGGCGGTCACCGCGACATTGTTGAGAAGACAGAAACCCATCGAGGTCGCAGGACGGGCGTGATGCCCGGGCGGCCGGACTGCGAGGAACGCGGCTGTGCCGTCACCGCGTTGGAGCGCATCGACAGCCGCGAGGCCCGCGCCGGCTGCGCGCCGAGCGGCATCAAATGAACCGGACGAGGCGACCGTATCGGGATCGATCGCTCCGCCGCCCTCCGCGCACAGGGCCTGCAGCCGGGCGACGAGCCGGGGGCTGTGCACGCGCTCGAGCTCCTCGACCGATGCGTCGCGCGGTACGAGCGCAGTGATCGCGTCGTCAACGCGTGCAGCCGCGATTCCCTGCTCGACGGCGCGCAGCCGGACTGGGCGCTCGGGATGGCCGGGCCCGGGATCGTGCTCTCCATACACCGGATCCCGGGCAACCAGCAACACGGCGGCAGAGTACCGCTCCATTTGCCGAGCCGTGCCGGGGCGGCTTGGAGCGCCGACGGTACGCTCGCCGTTTCATGGTGGTTTCGAGAGGCAGCCGCGCGTGAGCGATACCTTGCATTGGCGCGGCGGCTGGGCGCGCGTCAGCCCGTGGCGCGGCGACGGCCGTGTCGCTCACCTTGTGGTCGGCACGGAGATCCCGCCCACCGACGAGGTCGTCCAGCGGTGCGTCGAGCGAATCCGCGGCCGCGGGTACGAGGCCGTGGTCACGAGCGCGCTCACTCCGGCCGAGTCCCTGCCATTTGTCGACGCGGGCTTCGCGCTGCGGGAACGACTCCACCTGCTCGAGCACGATCTCTCGCGACTTCCCGCTCGACGCCACGGCACACGCCGCGCTCGACCGCGCGACCGGCCCGAAGTGCTCGCCATCGACGCGCTCGCGTTTGTTGAATTCTGGCATTTCGACGATCTCGGACTCGATGAAGCGATTGCGGCCACCCCCATCTCGCGGTTTCGAGTGATCGAGGTCCCCGGCGAACGCGCCGCGCTGGCCGGATACGCCGTCAGCGGACGCGCCGGCGCGTTCGGATACCTCCAGCGCGTCGCCGTGCACCCATCGCACCGGGGTGGCGGGCTCGGCAACGCGCTCGTCGCCGACGCGCTGCGATGGTTCCGTCGTCATCGGGTGGAACGCGCGCTCGTCAACACCCAGGTCGGCAACGACGCTGCACTCGGGCTGTACGCGCGTTGTGGATTTCGGCGCCTCCCGGTCTGGCTCTCGGTGCTCGGACGATCGCTGTGAGACACAAACGTTCGCGGCTCATCGCCGCGATCGTGGTTGCTGCAGGGTCAGTAGTCGTCTCGTCGACGCCGGCAAACGCCCGTGGCGCCGGTGGTGGCGCCGCGAGTGACGTGCGCTTCACGCTGCAGGCGCAGCCGGCGTGGGCGCCGCTCGGCGGCGAATCGCCGCTGAGGCTGCGCGTATCCGGCGCACCCGCGGGATCCGAGATCGCGGTGGTCGCACACCCGGCCGTGATCTCTCGCAGTGCATACGACCGCGTGCAGTCGGGAAGGGATCTCGGATCGGTGCTGGGCCAAGTCATCAGCTACCCGCTGGACGCGCTGCCCGCGGGACCAAATGGCGACCGGGTCTTCCCCCTCGGTCTCCAGGCCGCCACCGCGCCGCGAGATCCCAATCGGCTCCCGATCCGACGGGCCGGCGTCTACCCGCTGGAAGTGGAGCTACGCGATGCAAACGAAAGCCGGCTGACGGGCTTCACTACGCCGCTCGTCGCCGTCGACCCGTCCGGCCTCGGCGCCACGAAGAAGCTCCAAGTCGCATGGGTCTGGCCGCTCGTTGCCGATCCCGCGATCAAGCCCGACGGCAGTCCCGACGCGCGTGTCGTCGCGGAGATGCAACCCGACGGACGGCTCGGACGCCAGGTCGCGCTGCTCGCGCGCACCAACGGCACCCCGGTCACAATCGCTCCGAACCCCGAGACACTCGACGCATGGTCCGCATTCGCAGCCTTGCGCACACCGCTGCAAACCAGCCTGACCAACCTCCGGGCGAGCACCGTGTCCAATCAGGTGCTCAGCGCGCCGTTCGTACCCCTCGACACGCCTTCGCTCATTGCCGGAGGATTCAGCGCCGACCTCAACACCGAGCTCGTCCAAGGCAACCAGACGCTCGACGCCGTTCTCGGGACCCGTCTCGACGCGCGCACCGCCCGACCAGGCCCAGTCGACGACGCGGCTCTCGCCAAGCTGCGCGACAGCGGTATCGACCGCGTGATCGTGGAACCGGGCTCGCTCACTCCCACTGCGCCGAAGCTCACACAGGCGCAACCGTTCACGCTGCAAACCGGTGACCGCACGGCAGTTGCAGTTGCCGACGACGAGAACCTGGCGCGTCTCTTGACCGGCACCGATCCTCCCGCGCTGCGAGCGCAGCGCGTGCTGGCCGGGCTGGCCATCGTCGCCGAGGAGCAACCCGCGGTACAGCGTGGCGTCGTGATCGTGAACCCCGATCGCGCCGCGCTTCCCGACGCGGTGCTGACTCCGGTGCTCGACGGGCTCGAGAACCACCCGCTGCTCGCGGCTACAACCGTCGACAAGCTGTTCTCGACGGTGCCGGTCGAGACCGACTCGCGCAAGCAACCGGTCGTCCGCGAGCTCAGCTCGCGCGCGCCACAGCTGCCGCCCGTCTCGGTGAGCTCCTATCGCGACGCGCAGGCTCGCCAAAACGCCTTCCGCACGCTCGTGGGGCCCGGCGACCCGAGCGTGAAGGTTGGCGACCGCGCGCTCCTGGTCGCGCTGTCGTCCGTCTGGCGGGGTGCAAGCGGGCGCGCCGGCGCGCGAGCCGAGCTCGCGGGCGTCAACCAGACCATCGACGCGTTCCTCGCCGGAATCCGCGTGCCGGTCGGCAACACGATCACATTGACCGGGCGGGAAGCCGCCATCCCGCTCACCTTCCTCAACCTGACCAACCGCACAGTGCACGTCCGGGTGCGCCTGACCAGCGACAAGCTCGTGTTTCCTAACGGCTCGGAGCGTGAGCTCGCGCTTCCACCCCGAAACACGACCGTGCGCTTCAAGGTGGGATCGCGGACCTCGGGCACGTTCACGATGGCCCTCACCGTCACGTCACTCGACGGCGGGTTGGTGATCAAATCGACCAACGTGAACGTCCGCTCGACGTTCGTCAGCGGCGTCGGCCTCTTCCTCACCGTCGGTGCGGGCGTGTTCCTCGCCGGCTGGTGGGCCAATGACTTTCGCCGGCGTCGACGCCGTCGCAGCATCGCCGCGCACACGGCGGCCGGCGCTGCTCCGGCAGGTGGCTCTGCATGAGCGTGTCCGATCTCACTCCCGACACTGACGGCACGACGGAGGCGCTCGCGCCCAGCCTGCTGCGATCGAGCGCGATTGTCGGGTTGGGTACCGCGCTCTCACGCATCACCGGTTTCGTGCGACTCGCCGCGATCGCGTACGCGCTGGGTGGTCTCGCTCTGGCCAGCACGTACGGGTACGCGAACGAGACGCCCAACATGGTCTACGAGCTGCTCATCGGCGGCGTGCTCACCGCCACGCTCGTTCCGTTGTTCGTGCAGCACCTCGAAACAGAAGACGACGACGCCGTCAGCGCGATCGTCACCGTGTCAACAGTCTTGTTGCTCGTCGGCACCGTCGTCGCCGTACTCGTCGCGCCATGGATAGCTCGGCTGTACGCGCTTCGGGCGCCGGAGGCGGGCCGCGCCACGCAACAGGCAGTCGCGACCGGGCTGCTGCGGCTGTTCATGCCGCAGATGTTCTTCTACGGCATCACGGCGCTCGCGACCGCGCTGCTCAACGCGCGCCGCCGGTTCGCGGCCGCTGCGTTCGCCCCGATCATCAACAACGTCGTCGTCATCGCGCTGTTTGTCTCGTTGCCCCGTCTCGTCTCGGGCCCGCTCACCTTGCGGCGGGTGGACAACGACACGTCACTCTTGGTGCTGCTCGGCCTCGGCACGACGGCCGGCATCGCCGCCATGGCCATCGTGCTGCTCCCCGCGCTGGGTCGTGCCGGGATACGGCTGCGCGTGCTCTTCGGTTGGCGCCATCCCGCGGTCGTAACGCTCATGCGGCTGTCAGGCTGGACGGTCGGTTACGTCATCACGAACCAGATCGCGCTCTGGGTCGTGCTCCTCCTCGCGAACGGCAAGACCGGTGGCGTGTTCGCGTACCTCGCTGCGTACGCGTTCTTCCAGTTACCGCACGGCTTGTTCGCGGTGTCGCTCATGACCGCGATCGCGCCCGAGCTCGCGAGCGCGGCGGCACGAGGCGATCTCGAAGCGATGCGCGACCGGCTCTCACTCGGGCTCCGCATGATCACGGTCGTGGTACTGCCGGCGGCCG
>DASVIY010000278.1:0-8270 GCA_036386195.1 Acidimicrobiia bacterium
ATCGTCTTTCCCATCGCGGCGATCGTGCCCGCCACGGCTGTCCACCTGCACGTGCACTGGTTCGTGCTGATCACGCTGATCCCGCTGTGTTGCATCACGTCGGCGGCCCTCGGGCTGTCGTTCGGTACGCGGTTCGACCCCCGCCAGGTACCGCTGCTGTTCGGCATCATCATCCTGCCGATCACGTTCCTGGGCGCGATCTATTACCCCTGGAAGAGTCTCGGCGCTATCACGGTCTGGGGGTTTCCCTGGCTGAAGGTGCTGGTTTTGGTGAACCCGCTCGTCTACATGTGCGAAGGGTTCCGGGCTGCGCTCACCACCAGTCCGCACATGACGTTGTGGATCGTGTACCCGGTGCTGCTCGGGTTCGCCACGCTGTTCTTGTATCTGGGGATCAAGGGCTTCAAGAAGCGCGTCCTCAGCTGAAGTAGCGCTCCCGTTGTTGGTTCGCGACGCGCCTGTCGATACTCTTAAGCGACGCGATCCCGGGGGGGTGAATCGTGTCAGTCGGAGCGACGGTCAGCTTCCACGGGGTGCGGGGCTCCACACCGTGCGCAGGCGATCGATACGAGCGCTACGGCGGCAACACATCGTGCGTCTCACTGGAAGCCGATGACCACGACCCTGTGATCCTCGATCTCGGCACGGGCTTGCGTCCGTACGGCGAGCAGCTCGAAACCGAGGGTCGCGCCGACGGCTTCAGGGGCAGTGTGCTCCTCACGCACCTGCACTGGGATCACGTGCAGGGCCTGCCGTTCTTCGGTCCGCTCAGCTACCCGGGCTCGTCGATCGACGTCTACGGTCCCGCGCAGCCCGACGCGTCGTTTGGCACTGTCTTCGGCGAGGTCATGAAGCCGCCGTTCTTCCCGATTCGTTCCGAGCAGCTGTCCGGCGCGGTGCGCTTCCATGATGCCGGCAACGACGACTTCCCCGTCGATGGCGCGAAGGTCCGCTCCCGTTGGGTCCGGCACACGAGTCCGACGCTCGGGTTCCGGGTCGACCTCAATGGTGTGTCTGTCGCGTATCTCTCTGATCACGGTCCGGGGTGCAGCGCCGACCCCGACGACTTCGTGCCGCGCGACGTGCTCGATCTCTGCGATGGCGTCGATCTCCTGATTCACGACGCGCAGCACACGTGTGGTGAGTACGAGACGCATCGCCATTTCGGTCACTCCACCGTTGACTACGCCGTGCACGTGGCGCGCGAGTCCGGCGCGCAACGCCTGGCGCTCTTCCATCACTGCCCTTCGCACTCCGACAGCGACGTCGACCGGTTGCTGCTGCACGCCGGTGACCTCGCCGCCCGGCGGGGCGTGGCCGAGGTCATCGCGGCGGCGGAGGGCCTCCAGCTCACCCTCGGGGTCGCGCATCCGTGACGAGTCCCGAAGGCGCTGCAGAGACTGCAGAGCTGATCCTCACTCCCGATTCCGACTCCTTCCGCAATGTGCTCGGCCACTTCGCAACGGGTGTCACCGTGATCACCGCGATGGACGGCGACGAGCCCGTGGGCATGGCGGCCAACTCCTTCACGTCCGTTTCGCTCGACCCGCCACTCGTGTTGTTCTGCGCGGCGAAGAGCTCCACGACCTGGCCGCGTATCCAGGCGGGGAAGCGCTTTGCGGTCAACATCCTCGACGAGCACCAGGAAGACATCTCGCGGTTGTTCGCGGCGCGCGGTGTCGATCGCTTCGCGCAGATCGCCTGGCGACCCGGGGCCGGTGGCTCACCGGTGCTCGACCGGGTGCATGCGTACATCGACTGCGAGACTCATGCCGAGTATGAGGCCGGTGACCACATCATCGTGGTCGGCCGCGTGTTCGAGCTCGGCTTGCGCGCCGACGCCGGTCCGCTGCTCTTCTACCAGGGCCCGTACCGGCGTATGTCGAGCTGAACGCGCTCGCGCTCGCGGCGCGCATCGTGGTCGCGGGAGTGCTGGTGATCGCCGCGGTCCAGAAGCTGCGGTCGGGTACCGGGCTGCGCGGACAGCTGGCTGCGTTCGGCGTGCCGGCCCGGCTGACACCGACCCTCGCAGTGGCGCTGCCCGGCGCCGAGCTCGCGGTCGGCGTTTCGCTGGTGGCCGTGCCGTTCTCGTCGGTGCCGGGATGGTGCGCCGTCGCGCTGCTCGCGGCGTTCACGGCGCTGATCGCCGTGAACCTGGCGCGGGGTCAGCGGGCGCCGTGCCCGTGCTTCGGCGCCTCGTCGGCGCAGGCGCTCTCACCGATGACCATCGCGCGGAACGGCTGGCTCCTGGCGCTTGCTGTGCTCGCGACCGGTCCGGTGAGCGGCGCAACCGCGTTGGCGGTGGTGCTCTGGACGGTGGGTCTCGCGCTCGTCACGATGGGCGCCTTGCTTCTCCTCGCGTAGGCGGTGACACTCCCCTGATGGCGACCATCGAAGCGACCACCATCGACGGCGTGATCATCGTGGAGCCGAAAGTGTGGCGAGACGATCGCGGCCTCTTCGTGGAGACATTCCGCCAGGAGTGGCTGGGCGACGCGCCGGCAATGGTGCAGGCCAACCGGGCCGACCGCCGCAACAACACGCTCGTCGGCATGCACTACCACTTGCATCAGGCCGACTACTGGTACGTGCCCACGGGCGAGGTCCTTGTCGCGCTGCACGATCTGCGGACCTCGTCGCCGACCGATCGCGTCTCGCTCATGTTCGAGCTCGGCGGCGGTTCGCACCGGGGCGTCTACATCCCGCCCGGTGTCGCGCACGGTTTGCTCACTCGTAGCCACGCGACGGTGACGTATCTCGTCGATCACTACTACGACCCCGCCGACGAGCTGGGTGTGGCGTGGGACGATCCTGAGCTGGCACTCGAGTGGCCGACGAGCGCTCCTGTCCTCTCCGATCGCGATCGCGCCAACCCCCGGCGCGCCGCGCTGGCGCTCGATCTCCTCCCCGGCTAGAGACCACGCACGCGACGCAAGATCGCCCGCGCGACATACCCGCCCGTCGCGGTCTCGAGCGCGGCGATGACACCGACGATCAGCGCTTGTATGGTCGTGACCTGGGACAGGCCCACCACCAACGCGCCCGTCCCACCCGCGAGGAGCGCCGCGTTGACGATCCACGAGAAGCGCGCCGGGCGCAGGTCGGTGAGTGACGGCGGTGCCGCAAGATGCGTTGCGATCCAGCGGTCCCACAACAACAGGAACGGCCCGCCGCGCCGCCCGAACGCGATGTTGAGCAGCAGTACGGCGGTCCAGATCGGCACCAGCCACGGCGCGCGGAACGCGAACGCCCCGAGCATCGCGATGGCGAGGACGGCGCTGTCGAATCGCAGCATGCGGGCATCAACTGCGAGACGAGGATCTCCCGGCGCGGCCACCCATCGAATGTAACGGGCCATGCCGGTCTCGGTAGCCTCGGGCCGATGACGAGCCGCGAGACGCGACCGCTCTCCGGACGAGTCGTGATCGTCGGCGTCGACCAGGCCGCTGTTGCCCGGACGATGGTCGACGCGGGTGCGACGGTGATCTGCGTCGGTGCGGATGCCGATGCGGTGGGCGCGCTCGAAGGCGAGCTGGAGGCCCGCGGCCGGGTTGCTGCGTTCGTCGGCGACCTGGGCGACGAACCCAGTCGCGTTGCACTGGTCGAGCTCGTCCGCGAGCTGTTTCCCGAGCGGGCGTGAGGCGGCGCTCCGGCGCGCGGAGGCCGCAAACTCGAGACTGACGCTCGTGTCAGCACTGGTAGCCTCGACGCTCGCGACCCGGTCGGGCGACGGGTGCGCGAGCGTGCGAGGAGCGCCGGCGTGAGCGATCGAGAACGAGCGATCGATCCCGAGCACGAGGCGCGCAAGGCCGGCTGGCGCTTGATGCGTGAAGCCGTGCGGCCGCAGCGATCGTGGCTGGTGCTCGGGATCGTGAGCGGCGTGTTCTGGACCGCGGCGAAAGTCACGGTGCCGCTGCTCGCCGCGGCCGCGATCGACCAGGGCATCCTGCCCGACGACGGCGCGGTGATCGTGCAGTTCTCGCTGCTCATCGTCGCGGTCGGAATCGTGCAGGCGATCTCCACGGCGTTGCGCCGCTACTCGGCGTTCCGGATCGCGCTCCGCACCGAGACCGACCTGCGCGCCCGGTTGTTCGCTCATCTCCAGCAACTGCACTTCGCGTTCCACGACGAAGCCCAGACCGGGCAGCTGATGGCGCGGGCCAACAGCGATATCCAGCAGATCGAGACGATCGTCATCCTCCTGCCGCTCTCTGCCGCGAGCTCGCTCACGTTGATCGCCGTCGTGGTGATCATGGCTCTTCAGAGCCCACTGCTCACGGTGTTTGCGCTCGGCTCACTCCCGCTGCTCGAGATCGCCGCGACCAGGTTCACCCGGCGGATGCAACCGGTGTCACTCGCGCAACAAGAGAAGCTCGGCGACCTCTCCGGCGTGGTCGAGGAGAGCGTCGCCGGCGTGCGCGCGGTCAAGGGTTTCGGCGCCGAGCAGATGCAGGTGCAACGACTTGATCGCGAAGCCGACTCGGTGCTCGACCGCGCGCTCGCAGCCGCACGACTGCGTGCCGGCTTCTTGCCCCTCGTCGACTTCCTCCCGACGCTGGCGCTGGTCGCGATCCTCTGGTACGGCGGCCACCTCGTGCTCAGCGGCGAGCTCCAGCTCGGCTACCTCGTCGCGTTCAACTCGTACATCCTCATGCTCATCTGGCCGCTGCGGATGGCAGGGATGCTGCTCGCGCAAGCGTCCCGTTCGTCCGCGGCTGCGGGGCGCATCCACGAGATCCTCGCGACCGATCCCGCGATCGTCGACGGGCCGCGCGCCGGCGCGCTCCCCGAGGGCATCGGCGAGATCGTGTTCGACGACGTGCGTTTTGCCTACGGCTCCGGGCCGCCGGTGCTGCGCGGGCTCGACCTCACCATCCATGGTGGTGAGGCGATCGCGCTCGTCGGGGCGACCGGTTCGGGCAAGACGACCGTTGCGCGACTCGTCTCGCGCTTCTATGACGTTGACGACGGCCGCGTCTGCATCGATGGTGTCGACGTGCGCGAGGTCAAGGTGCACGACCTGCGGCGCAGCGTCGGCATCGTGTTCGAAGACACGTTCTTGTTCTCCGACACCGTGCGCCAGAACATCGCGTTCGCCAATCCCGAGGCTCCGATGGAGGCGGTGGAGCGCGCGGCGCGGCTTGCGGGCGCCGACAACTTCATCGCCGCGCTTCCCGACGGTTACGAGACGGTGATCGGTGAGCAGGGCTTCTCGCTGTCGGGCGGCCAGCGACAGCGGATCGCGATCGCCCGGGCGGTGCTGGCCGACCCCCGGGTGTTGATCCTCGACGACGCGACATCGTCGGTCGATCCGACCAAGGAGCACGAGATCCGAACCGCGCTCGCCGAGGTGATGAACGGTCGGACGACGCTGATCATCGCGCACCGGCCCGCGACGATCGCGCTCGCGAACCGGGTCGCACTGCTCGATGGTGGACAGGTCATCGCGCAGGGCACCCACACGGAGCTGCTCGCGTCATCAGCGCGGTATCGAGAGGTGCTCGCGCAGGCCGACATGGCGGCGGCGGTCGTGCTCGCGGTACCGGCGGTGCCGGGCGGCACGGGGGCGGGCTCATGAGAGGCGGTCACGTCGGCATCGTCGCGATCGACGAGAAGCTCACCCGCGACGACGCCGAGCAGGTGCTGCGCCGGCTCCGTTCGATGCTGCGGCCCTACCGACGGGCGATCGCCCTGGCGACGGTGCTCCTGGTCGCGCAAACCGCGTGCCTGCTGGCCGGCCCCGCGCTCGTTCGTTACGGCGTCGACCATGGGCTCAGCGCACACGATGCCGCTGCGCTCAACCTCGCGGCCGGGCTGTTCCTCGTCGCTGCCATCGTCGGCCTCTTCCTCGGCCGGGTCGTCATCCTCAAGGTGACCCGCATCGGCGAGACGTTTCTGCGCGACCTGCGCGAGCACGTGTTCCGTCACCTGCTGTCGCTCGGCATGGACTTCTTCGAGCGCGAGAAGACCGGTCGGCTCGTGGCGCGCATGACGTCCGACATCGACGCGCTGCAGGAGCTCGTGGAGCAGGGACTCATCATGTTCGTGCAGAACGCATTGCTCTTCGTCGGCGCGGTGATCGTGATCGTGCTGATGAGCTGGCAGCTCGCCCTCTGCACGCTCATCGTGGTGCCCCCGGTGATGATTGCCAGCCGGTGGTTCCGGCGGGAGTCGAATCGGGCCTACCTCGAGGTCCGCGAACGGATCGGCACCAACCTCGCCACGCTGCAAGAAGGCCTCGCCGGCGTGCGGGTGGTGCAGGCGTTCGGCCGGGAGCGGGCGTTCACGCGCCGGTTCCAAGCCACCAACGAGGCGCAGTTCGACGCCCACCTCGAAACCGTCAGCATCTCGGCCCGGTACTTCCCCGTGGTCGAGTTCGTCGGCGTCATCGGCATCGCGGTGATCATCGGCATCGGCGGATGGTTCAGCGACCAGGAGATCGTCACCGTCGGTACGGTGTTCGCGTTTGTGCTCTACCTCAACAACCTGTTCGAGCCCGTCCAGCAGCTCAGCCAGCTCTACAACACGGTGCAATCCGCCGGCGCCGCGTTGCAGAAGCTCTTCGAGCTGCTCGACACATCACCATCGATCGCGGAACGCGCCGGTGCGATCGACCTTCCCGACGAAGGTGCCCTCGAGGTCGACGACGTCTCGTTCGCGTATACGGGCGACGACGTCGTGCTGCGCGGCGTGTCGCTGACCGTGCGGCGCGGCGAACGGGTCGCGTTGGTCGGGCCCACCGGTGCGGGCAAGTCGACGTTGGCGAAGCTGATTGCCCGTTTCTACGACGCGCGGGCGGGATCGGTGCGCTTCGGTGGTGTCGACCTGCGCGATGCGACGCTGCGGTCGCTGCGTGAGCGCATCGTCGTCGTGCCCCAGGAGGGTTTCCTGTTCGCGGGCACCGTGCGCGACAACATTCGGATCGGACGCGCCGATGCCACGGATCCGGAGATCAAGGCTGCGGTCGACGCTCTCGGGCTCGGCGACCGCTTTGACGCGCTGCCCGATGGTCTCGACACCGAGGTGCGCGAGCGGGGCTCACGGCTCTCGGCCGGCGAACGCCAGCTCGTCTCGCTCGTGCGGGCCGCGCTCGCTGACCCCGCGGTGCTGGTGCTCGACGAGGCGACGAGCAACCTCGACCCGGGCACGGAGCGCGCCGTGGAACGCGCGCTCGAACGGCTCACCGAGGGCCGCACCACGGTCGTGGTCGCGCACCGGCTGTCAACCGCGGCGCGCGCCGATCGCGTCGCGGTCATCGACCACGGTCAGCTCGTGGAGCTCGGCACCCACAAGCAGCTCCTGGCGCGCGATGGGCGCTACGCGCAGCTGTTCGCGGCGTGGGACGCGGGTCATGACGGGCGCGGCGAGCCGCTGACCCAGCCGGCCTGAGCCGGCTACACGCCTACGGGTTCGTCGTCGCCGGCGTCGTACGGCCGTCAGGGTCGGCCGGCTCATCGTCGTCGACATCGTCGTCGGGATCGTCGTCGGGATCGTCGAGCCCGGCCTCGTACCGTTCCTCGGCCTCGCGTTCGGTCCGGGCCGCGGCGCGGCGGCGGCGCGTCGCGAAGAACGCGATCGCGAATGCCACGACGACCACGCCGAGCGTTACCCGCACCTCCGTGCCGAAGATCTCTCCGTCCTTCGTGTTGCTCGCGGTCGTGGTGGCGGGCTGGCTCGGCGGAACACTGGCCGAGGGCAGCGTGACCTGCGTCGGGCGCGCCGCGGGCGTCGACGAGGCGCCCTGGCTTGCAGCGCCGGCGACGGCGCCCAACAGGAAGAGGCTCAACACCGCGGCCACGAGCGCGCCGGTGCCGAGCCGCATCACTCGCGCCCGCTTCGACATGAGGTCCCATCGCTGCCTGTGTCACCCCGACCGTAGCGGACGCTAGTGGGGTTGGAGCTCGACGACCGGGTCGAGGCGGTGGGCGAAGCGCCGTAGCGTCCGCAGCAGCGCCAGTCCGGTGATCACGATGAGCACGGCGTTGGTGAGCGCGGCGGCCGCGTCCCAACCGAGCGACGTCGCGACGTAGAACGACCAGTAGTGGTGCAGCGTCTCGCCCGCGCCCATGCCGGGGCGCCACGACAACGGGCCGCCGTCGCGCACGAACGGCCAGAACCACAAGTTCATGATCGCCCCGTAGACGAACCCCCAGCACCAGCCGAACAGCGCGAGCGCCCCGATCTCCTGGCGGGGCCCGAGCCGGGCCGTGATGCGGCCGAGCAGCCCGGCGCTGCCCCCCATCCACCCGAGCGCGAGCATCTGGAACGGC
>DASVIY010000279.1:0-10881 GCA_036386195.1 Acidimicrobiia bacterium
CGGTTCTGGCTCACCATCACGAACGTCGCCAGGAAGATCGCTTCCAGGCTCACGATCATCGTGAGCAAACCGAACGGGTACTCGTCGAACGACACACCGACAGCGATCAGCCCGACGTTCAGCGCTATCCACAGGCCGAACCAGACAGTATGGATATAGACGAACGACAGCGATCCCGCGAACGCGGTGACCCGGTCAGCGGCCCGATCCTGGCTGCGTTGCACTGAGCGCACGAGCGCGTTCTCGTGCTTCACGTGGGTCTGCGGCGGAGTGAACATCCGCCCGTCTTCGCTGCCGTCGGCAGCGTCGAGCGCTCGGCATGCCGGGCAATCGAAACGGTGGGCGGTGCTCGGGATGCTCGTTGTGTCCATGCCCCCATGTTTGCAGGTGGGAGAGGGTGCTCCGGTCGACGCTCAGGCCGCAGGGGCGCGTGCCGGTTGATCCGGCGCACGCGTCCGACGCTGGTGCCATGCTCCGAGCCTGGTGGCGATGAACCAACCGGCCGCCAGCACTACCCATCCGCCGGCCGCGTCGAGGATCCAGTGGTTGCCGGTGACGATGATCCCGAAGATCACGGTGCAGGGATACGCGACCAGCAACACACGGATCCAGCGCCGCCGGATGATCGGAAACAGCGACACCGCGCAGAAGGTCGACCACCCGACATGCAAGCTCGGCATCGCCGCAAAGAGGTTGCCGAACTCCTTGATCGAGCGCGCATCGGGCGTGTGATCGGGGCGGAAGTGCACCGGCACCTGTGGTCCGAAGTTGAAGAACTTCGACGGCGTGTCGACGAAGCCGTATTGATGCGGCATCAGTCGCGGTGGCATCAGCGGATACAGCCAGAAGCACACGAGGCCGATGCCGAGCATCCACAGGAGCGTGTTGCGCCACACGACGTAGCGCTTCGGGAACCTGCGGTACAGCCAGACCAGCGCGACGACCGGCATGACGAAATGGATCGTGCCGTAGTAGATGTTCCAGAACGAGACGAACCAGTGATGCGGCAACACCCAGCGTTGCATCGTCCGCTCGTGGTACAGCCAGAGCCACCGCTCGACCGTGACGAGATCCTTCGCGTTGTCGAGGGCGACCCGTCCCGAACCGGCGACCGCATCGCGCGCCCGGTCGTACAGGAAGTACAGGGCCGCGAACCCCGCGGCCTCGAGCAGCCAGCCGCCGCGGAGGCGCTTGCTGCGGGGTTCGGGCCCCGAGATGTTGTCGCTACCGTCCACGACGGTCCGATGACTGGGGCACGGGCGATTGACTAGTCAGACGCCCGGGTGAAAACGCCGGATTGGGCCATTGCCTGAAACATTCGCCCATCCGACCATGGAGACAACGGGCAGGCAGATACCGGGCGTGATCATACGATTGCGCTACGTGAGAACATGGTCCGACCGCCGGAGGCTGGAGCATGGTGGAAACGCCAAACGTAGACCAGGAGCGCCGCGGTCGGACGCGCACCGGCGCCGGGAGAGGTCGCGCACGCTGGCGCCAGTTACTGATTCCAACGGATCTGCGGGCTCCCGGCCAAGCAATCGTTCTCCGCAAGGCGCAACGGGTGCGCTTGATCATCGGCCTTTCCATCGCTGCGATCGTTCCCTTCACGCCGGGTCTGCCGCTCTCGGACCGACTTGTGTTGAGCGCGGTGGTCATCGCCTTTCTTGCGACGGTCACGCTCATCGAGGCGCTGCCCCGCTGGTACCCACAGATGCCGGCGCACATGCTGACGCCCCTGTTCGGCGTGCTCGCCGTGTTCGCCGTCATGGTGGCGCTGCCGGACGTCATGAATACGGGGCTTTTCACGTACATCCTCGGAGTGACGTTCTACACGTGTGTCGCCGGGTTCGCGCTCGGGTTCTGGATCGCGATCGCCGCAATTCCTTGCGCATTTATTGCTGACGCACTCGCGCCCGCCCAGAATCGCCTCGGAACCTTCACGTTGGTGATGTTCGCGATCCTGCTCGTGTGCCTTGCCGGAGTCATCGATGCCTTGACGCGTGAGCGACGACGCACTGCCGCAGGACTCGCGCGCCTGCACGAGGCGATGCGCTCGGTCACGGCGACGCCCGACCTTGCCGCGACGCTCGACTCGATTGTTGACTCGCTCGATGACGCGATCGGCGCATCGAGCGGTGTGCTGCTCGTGCAAGGTGACCATCTCGTGCTGGCCGCGCCGAGCCAAGTCACGGGGAACTGGGAGGTTGAACAAGTGGCCGAGTACACCCGCCAGCTCCTGGAGTCAGGTGATGAAAGCCCGTTGGCGCGCGTGGTGAAGTCGTACGAGACGGTTGTGGTGCCCGACATCGCGCATGACGCTCGCTTCCCCGAGTGGTCGCGCACCTGGTCCCGGCCGATGCAGGAGTTCGGTTTCAAGTCGCTTGTCGCGGTGCCACTGGGGATCGGCGGCGACGTGATCGGTGTGCTCAACGCCTGCTTCACCTGGTCCGGCGGGCTCGAAGGTGACGAGCTCGTGCTCCTGAAAGCCTACGCCGAACAAGCTTCGCTCGTGATCGTGCGCGCCCAGGCCTACGAGCACGAACGTGCCGGGGCAGCGCAACTCGCAGAAGCCGACCGGCTCAAGACCGAGTTCCTCGCGATGGTGTCGCACGAGTTGCGCACGCCGCTCACCGCCGTCAAGGGATTCGTCGACACTGTGCTGCTTCACTGGGACCGGCTCCCCGAGGAGCGGCGCAAGAATCTGCTCCACCGTGCCTCTGGGAATGCGGATGAGCTCGCGCGCCTCGTCAGCCAGCTGCTCGACTTCTCCAGAATCGATGCCGACCGCGTCGAATTGCACCCGCGGCTGCTGGCACTCGACGACGCTGTGGATGCCGTGCTCGAAGATCTCGCACCGGTGCTCTCGAAACACCAGGTCGAGGTCCACGTGCCGCAAGAGATCATGGTCGTCGCGGACCCTGACGCGTTCGGTCATGTGCTCGTCAACCTCTTGACGAACGCGGTCAAGTTCTCGCCCCCCGACAGCTGCGTGACGATTTCGGCATGTACTGCCGGCGAGAAGGTGATCGTCTCGGTTACCGATCAGGGTGTTGGTATTTCAGCTGAAGAGCAGGAGCACATCTTCGAACGCTTCTACCAGTCGGCTGATCACGCGCTGTCCCGTCGCGGCACGGGTATCGGTCTTGCGATCGCGCGCCGGTTCGCCGAGCTGCATGGAGGTCGGGTGTGGTGCGAGAGCACGCTTGGTGAAGGCTCGACGTTCTCGTTCACCATTCCCGCGGCGTCGGCAGCGGATCTCGCCGACGGCGCGGCCCGCGCCGCGTCGTAATCGTCAGGCGCCGCGCGCGGCGTCATAGTCGTAGAACCCGCGGCCGCTCTTTCGGCCGATCCTGCCGTCGGCCACCATCGTGCGCAGGAGGGCCGGGGCCTCGAACCGTGCGCCGAAGGTCTCCACGAGGTCGTCGAGGATCGACAGGAGGGTGTCGAGGCCGACTCGATCAGCCAGCTCCAGCGGGCCCATCGGATGGTTGTATCCGAGCCGCATCGCAGTATCGATGTCGGGGGCCGACGCGACCCCGGCCTCGAGCGCGCGAACCGCTTCGCACATGAGCAAGGTGCCGAGGCGCGTCGTGACGAACCCCGGGGAGTCGAGCACCTGCACCGTCTCCTTGCCGAGCCTCGCGCAGAACGCGAGGGCCCGATCGAGGCTCGCCGTGCTCGTGGCGGGTGTGCGCACGACCTCGACGAGGCCCATCAGCGGCACCGGATTGAAGAAGTGCAGCCCGACAGTGTCCTCCGGCCGTCCGGCCGCCTCCGCGAGCTCGCGGATCGGCAAGCCGCTCGTGTTGGATGCGAGCACGGCACCGCGCGGCGCTGCAGCGCCGATGGTCGCGAAGACCGCACGCTTCACGGCCAGGTCCTCCGAGACTGCTTCGATGACGATCTCGGCGCCGGCGGCGGCGCCGGCAAGGTCGGTCTCGAGCCGGAGCGTGCCGAGGACGACCTCCCCGGCGCGCTTGCGGGCTTGTGACGCGTATCTATCGATGCGCAGGCGCGCCGCTTCGAGCAGCTCCTCGTTGGCTTCGACGATGGTGACGTCGCACCCGGTGCTCAGGGCCACGAACGCGATGCCTGCGCCCATGATCCCGCCACCGACGACGGTGACCTTGGTCGCGCTCACTCCTCGGGCTGCTTTCGACGCACCATGAAGGTCGCGGTACCTCGCGCGACGAGCGCGTCGTCGGTGTTGAGCACGCTTGCTTCGGCGTACGCGATCTGACGCGCAAGACGTACGACGTCGCCGCGGACAGTGAGAGCCTCGCCCTTTTCTGCAGGACGCATCGTCGACGACTTCATCTCGAGCGTCGAGGTGCGGTCGCCCGACTCCAGGGCCGCGGTGACCGCAAAGTTCATGGCCGCGTCGAGGACCGTTGCGATGACGCCGCCGTGGACGCCGCCCAAGGGGTTGCACGCGAGCTCGGTGGGCACCCACTTCGCGATCGCCCAGCCGTCGCCGTAGGAGTCGAACGACACGCCGAGCGACCCGAGCAACGGCATGCCGCCATCACCGAGAGATCGGTCAAGGTTGCGCACGACCGGGACCATATCTGACGCCCGGAACATGTCGGGAGCCGCTCTGGTTGGACCGTCGACACGCCGGCGCGAGAGTGTGGACGCCGGTCACGTTCGTGGCCGTCCGCTTGCAGGAGGCACGCATGCCAACGGCTGTCATCGTCGACGCGGTCCGCACGCCCCTCGGGCGCCGCAACGGCAAGCTGAAGGACGCACACCCGGTCGACCTCGCCGCGCACACGCTTGCTGCGATCGTGGGGCGAAACGGGCTCGACCCAGCACTCGTCGACGACGTGATCATGGGCTGCGTCATGCAAGTGGGCGACCAGTCGATCAATGTCGGGCGCAACGCCGCGCTCGCCGCGGGCTTCCCCGACACCGTGTCGGGCACCACGATCGATCGTCAGTGCGGCTCGTCGCAGCAGGCAGCACACTTCGCCGCGCAAGCTGTGATGGCGGGGGCGTGCGACATCGTCATCGCCGCCGGCGTCGAGAACATGACGCGGGTGCCGATGGGCGCGTCGGTAACGCCGGGCAGCAACCCGTTCGGCCACAAGCTGACCGAGCGGTATCCCCATCTCGTCCCCCAGGGCATCTCCGCCGAGCTGATCTCGGAGAAGTGGAACATCTCGCGAGATGACAACGACGCGTTCTCGGTCGAGTCGCATCTGCGCGCAGCGCGCGCGACCGAAGAAGGTCGCTTCGACAACGAGATCGTGCCGATCAGCGTGACCACCGAGGAAGGCGGCACCGAGCTCTTTGCGCGCGACGAGGGATTTCGACCCGACACGTCGGTCGAGAAGCTCGCCGCGCTGAAGCCCGCGTTCAAGACCGACGGCGTGATCACAGCGGCCAACTCGTCGCAGATCAGCGACGGTGCCGCGGCCGTGCTGGTGATGAGCGAGGAGAAGGCGAAGGAGCTGGGGTTGCGACCGCGTGCCCGCTTCCACGCGTTTTCGCTTGCCGGTGTCGACCCGGTGCTCATGCTCACCGGACCGATCCCGGCCACGACCAAAGTGCTCGAGCGGGCGAAGATGACGCTCGACCAGATGGATCTGATCGAGATCAACGAGGCGTTCGCCCCGGTCGTGCTCGCGTGGGAGAAGGAACACCATCCCGACATGGGCAAGGTCAATGTCAACGGCGGCGCCATTGCGATCGGCCATCCGCTCGGTTGCTCCGGTGCACGACTGATGGCGACCTTGCTCAACGAGCTCGAGCGCAGCGGGGGCCGGTGGGGCCTCCAGACGATGTGCGAGGGTGGCGGGATGGCCAACGGCACGATCATCGAGCGCTTGGGCTGACCAAATCGCCCGCGCCTACGGTGGGGGCATGCTCGGTGTCGTCCTTCGCTGCGGGATCGCCGCCGCCGCCGCGCTCCTGATCTACTTGATCGGCGCGGCGATGATCCGCAAGCTCAAAGTCGATCCCGAACCTGAGCCCGACCCTGCCAACGTGCGGCCCCTTGACTTGCGGTTCCGCTGCGTTGTGTGCGGGGCCGAGGTCGTGATGACTGCCGCGCAGGACGACGACCCCGAGCCTCCGCGGCACTGCCGCGAAGACATGGTCAAGGTCGAGGAGGCCGATTCGACGGGTCGGTGACCGCTGTGGCCTGCAGCAACGCGGTCTTCCACAGGCTGGGGACAAGGCTGTGGGAAGTTACACGGCTGGCATTCAGACGAACCGTCGAAAGGCCGCGAGTTGCGCAGCCAGGGATTAGCGGTACTGCGTCGACATTACGAAGCCGCCGACGAGCAGACCGAGGCCCACGAAGAGGTAGTTGTTGCTCGCGCCGTTGGGGAGCAGGCCGAGGTAGTTGCAGATCACGACCGCGACGCCCGTGAGCATCATCGTGAACATCGTCACCGGGACCCAGAGCGGGCTCGACGGCGCCTTCTTGGGCGGTGGCGGCGTGTAGCGCGATCGCTTGCTCTTCGATTGGGGCACGGCGTGAGGATACTGCGGCCCGGAACGAATGGCCGCGGGCCGACCGCACCAACGCATTAGCGTCGCCGCGGTGCGTGTGCTCGTGATCGACAACTACGACTCGTTCGTCTACAACCTCGTCCAGTATCTCGGCGAGCTCGGCGCGGAGCCGATCGTGCTGCGCCACGATGCGGCGACGCTCGACGACCTCCGAGCACTCCAACCCGACGCGGTGCTCATCTCACCGGGTCCGGGCCGTCCCGAGCACGCAGGGATCAGCAACGACGCCATCGACTGGTTCGGTCACCATGGGGTGCCCGTGCTCGGTGTGTGTCTCGGGCACCAATGCATCGGAGCGCTCTTCGGCGGGTCGGTCGACCGTGCTCCCGAGGTTATGCACGGTAAGACGTCGGAGATCATGCACGACGGCAAAGGCGTGTTCGCGGGAGTGGCTTCGCCGCTCACCGCCACCCGTTACCACTCGCTGATCGTGACGCGGTCCAGCGTGCCCGACGTCCTCACGATCACCGCCGAGACGAGCGACGGTCTCGTGATGGGCCTCCGTCACCGCGACCTACCGATCGAAGGGGTGCAATTTCACCCCGAATCGATCCTCACCGACTCGGGCCACACGTTGTTGCGCAACTTTCTCAGCCAGGCCGGCTCACGCGTGTGACGGCTGGGGAAGCTGTGCGACGCCGCGCTGCTCGTCGATCTCCGCCAGCCCGTCACTGACGAGCGAAGCGAGCGCGTCGTCTTCGAGCGCGGCAATCTCGGCCGGCCCGCCGCGCAACACGGCGAGCACGCGTCCGCGACGCTGACGGAACGAGCCCTCGAACGCCGGTTGTCGCGACCGCCGTTCGTCTGACAGCGGCCCCCTCGCCGCGCAGTTGCGGCGCAACGGGCACTCGTGGCACCGAGGTGCTCGGGCCCGGCACAACTGCGCGCCGACGTCCATGAGCGCGAGCAGTCGATCGCGCCCGCGCAACGGACGCCCGATCGTCAGCGCTGCGGTCTCGGCTTCGCGCGGGCTGAGACGATGGCCCACGAACCGTTCCACCACGCGGCGGACGTTGACCTCGACCGCAGCTTCGTCGGCGTCGTCGGCTTGCACCGCCACGGCGGTGGCGGTGTAGCGCCCGACACCCGGCAGTGCGGTCAGGTCGTGGGGCCAGCCGTTCGCGGCGATCTCCACTGCTGATTCCCAGAGGCGACGCGCCCGCCGCGGATAGCCGAGCCGGCCCCACGCGGTGATCACAGCGGCAGGCCCGGCATCGGCCATCGCGTCGGCGGTCGGGAACCGGGCAATGAACTCCGGCCACGCGGCCGCGACCCTTGGTACCTGCGTCTGGTGGAGCATCACCTCCGACACGAGCACGGCCCAGCGATCTCGCGTCGCGCGCCACGGCAGCGCGTGGCGGCCGTTGACCTCGTACCAGGCCCGCAACGCGGACACTTACGTGGTGGGGGTCACGCCGGAGCCGACGGTGATCGTGACGGTCGAGCCCTTCGCGGCCTGCATGCCGGCTGTTGGCGACTGGCTGGTCACCTTGCCGTTGTTGGCCGGCGTCGACGGGCTCATGACGGTGGTCACCTGGAAGCCGGCAGCCGTCAAGGTGTTGGTCGCGACAGCCTGCAGCTGGCCGGTCACGGACGGAACAGCAACCTGTGCGGGGCCGGTCGACACGACCTGCGTGACGGTGCTTCCCTTCGGCGCCATCGCGCCTGCGGCCGGGTTGGTGCGAATCACGCGGCCGGAGGGCACGTCGTTGTTCGCCTCCTGGGTGGTGTTCACCTGGAAACCCGCCTGGCCCAGCTTCGCCGCGGCGGTGTCGGAGGGCTGTCCGGTCACGTCGGGCACGGCGACGTCTCCAACGGCGGCAACCGTGACGACAACGGTCGATCCCTTCGGTGCTTTCACGTTGGATCCGGGCACCGTCTTCGTGACCGTGCCGACCGGTTGGTCGCTTGCTGCCTCGACCTTCTGCACCACGAAGCCGGCGGCGACGAGCTGAGCCTGCGCCTCGCCGAACGGCAGGTTGATGACGTTGGGCACCGCGACGGTCGTCGCGCTGACCGTCAGCGTCACCGTGTCGTTCTTTTGCAGCTTGGAGCCGGCTTTCGGCGCCTGGCTGAGCACCTCGTCGGCGGGCCGCGTGCTGTCCTGCTCCTGGCGCGCCACTTTCAGCCCCGCCTTTTCGAGCGCGAGCTTCGCGAGATTGAATTGCTGACCTACGACGTTGGGAACGGCGATCTGTGCACCGCCACCACCGCCACCGGTCTTGTTGCCACCGCTGACCAGGAGGAGGGCGATCAACCCGCCGAGCAGCAGGACGCCGACAATGACCGCGATGATCGGCCCCGAGCGGCGCTTCTTCGGCGCATACGCGTCGGCCGTCGTCGGGGTCCCGACCGGCGCCATCGCGATCGTCGACTGAGCGTCAGTGGTGGGCATCTCCGTGATGGCGGCGGTGCGTGCCACGTCCACTGGCGGCTGGCCGCGTACAAACCGCAGAAGGTCGGCGCGCAGGTCGTCGGCCGATTGGTAGCGCGCGTTGCGGTCTTTGGCCATCGCGGTGTCGATGATGGCTTCCAGATTGTTCGAGAGACCCGGCACTCGCTGCGACGCGGGGACTGGTGCCTCGCGCACGTGCTTGTACGCGACGGCGACCGG
Source organism: Acidimicrobiia bacterium (assembly GCA_036386195.1). Lineage (GTDB taxonomy): Bacteria > Actinomycetota > Acidimicrobiia > IMCC26256 > JBBRZM01 > JBBRZM01. The sequence continues at coordinate 9,137 of DASVIY010000279.1, forward strand.
GCTGTCACCGGTGAACGGCACGACACCCGTGACCATCTCGTACAGGACGATCCCGAGTGAGTAGACGTCGGAACGGCCGTCGACGGGCAGCCCTTGCGCCTGCTCGGGAGAGAAGTAGGTGGCGGTGCCCATCACCGCGCCCGTTTGGGTGAGCGACTCGGCCGCGCTCGCCTGCGCGATACCGAGGTCGGTGACCTTCACCTGACCTGATGGCGTGATCATCACGTTGCCGGGCTTGACGTCGCGATGCACGACACCGTTGCGGTGCGCGTACGCGAGCGCGCCGGCAATCTCGGCACCGATCTCGGCCACCTGCCGTTCCGGAAGGGTCTTCTGCTCCCGGATCACGTCGCGCAGGCTCTTGCCCTCGACGTACTCCATGACGATGAAGTAGGTGCCGCGCTCCTGGCCCCAGTCGTAGATCGCGACGATGTTGGGGTGGTTGAGATTGGCCGCGGACTGCGCCTCGCGCCGGAACCGCTCCACGAACGTGGGATCACTCGCGAACTCGCGGAAGAGCACCTTCACCGCGACCGGCCGGTCGAGCAGTTGATCGCGTGCCAGGTACACCTCGGCCATCCCGCCGCGGGCGAGGTGGCGGACGACCTCGTAGCGGTTGGAGAAGACGTGGGCGACCTGCGTCATGTCGGAAAAACCCTAGTCAAGACGAGCTCTTTCTCTGCATCAGCGCGGCGGCATGGCGAGCAGGAGTTGCAAGATCTGCTTCGCGATCGGTGCCGCAACCTTGCCGCCGGTCGCGTCGCTGTTGCCGTTCCCGCCGTTCTGCACGAGTACGGCGATCGCGACTCTCGGGTTCTCGGCGGGCGCGAACGCGATGAACCACGCGTTCGGTGCCGGTTGGTTGTCGACCTGCGCGGTACCCGTCTTGCCGGCAACCGTGACGCCCGGTATCTGCGCGGGCGTGCCCGTGCCGCGCTGCACGACCTGGATCATCATCTGCTTCAACTGTTCCGCGGTCTGCGGGCTCATCGCCGTCTTCCACTGCTTCGACTTCACCGTGCTGACGGTCTTGTCGTCGCTGTCGGTGATCCTGGCAACCGAGTGCGGTTCCATGATCACGCCGCCGTTCGCGATGCCGGCCGCCACCAGCGCCATCTGCAATGGCGTCACCGAGACATCGCCTTGGCCGATCCCGGCCAACGCAAAGACGGGCGCGTCGGTCTTGAACGACTTGTCGAGGGGCCCTGTGCTCACGACGGCGCCCGGGTCGATGTCGAGCGGGGGTGCCGCGCCGATTCCCACCTTCTCCATGCCGGGATTGAAGACACCGGTGCGTCCCAGGTCGAGTCCGATCCGGGCAAAGGTGGTGTTGCACGATTGGATGAAGCTCTGGGTGACGGTGCCGCCGCAGCGCTCGCCGCCGAAGTTCTTCAACTTGCTCGTGCTCAGCGGAAGATCGAGTTGCGTCAGCGTCGGGAAGCTCGTGTCGGGTGTGATCTGACCCGAGTCGAGTCCGACTGCAGACGTGACCGTCTTGAACGTCGACCCCGGAGCGAAGCGCTCCCGAAATGCGCGCGACACGAGGGGATGGCTCGGCGCCGCGTTGAGGAATGTGAACCGCGCATCGGCCTGCGTTGGGTCATGAACCGCGAGCAGGTTGGGGTCGTACGACGGGTTGGCCCAGAGCGCGAGCAGCGCCCCGTCTTTCGGGTCGATCGCGACCACCGCGCCGACGTGCTCGCCGAGCGCCGCGCGTGCGGCCGCTTGCGCCTGGCCGTTGATCG
>DASVIY010000280.1:0-3477 GCA_036386195.1 Acidimicrobiia bacterium
CGCCGCGCGACGTTACCGAGGCGCTCGATCAACTAGGGATCGAAGTCGAGGCGGTCGATGAGCCCGGTCGTGAGGTCCGCGGCGTCGTCGCGGCGCGCATCATCGACGTCGTGCCGCATCCCGACGCCGACAAGTTGCAGCTCGCCGATGTCGACTACGGCGACGGCCAGACGCGCGTGGTCTGCGGTGCGCCCAACATCGAGGCCGGGATGATGGTGCCGTTCGCGCCGGCCGGGGCCACACTCCCGGGTGGTTTCACGCTGAAACGGCGGAAGATCCGAGGCGTGGTGTCCGACGGGATGATCCTCTCGCCGAAGGAGCTCGAGCTGTCGGATGACCACGAGGGGATCCTGGTGCTCGACCCGGCGACCGCGGTCGGCGTCGACGTGCGCGAGGTGCTTGGCCTCGACGACGTGATCTTCGACGTGGCGATCACCCCCAACCGACCGGACGCGATGTCGATCGTCGGTGTCGCCCGTGAGCTGGCGGCGCATTTCGGCGTGCCGCTCACGGTTCCCGAGCCCGCGAGCAAGACGGGCGGCGCGACCGAAGCCGCGATCAGTGTCGTCGTCGAGGACGCGGCGCGCTGTCCGCGGTATCTGGCGCGAGTCTCGACAGTTGCGATGGGCGCGTCGCCGCCGTGGATGGCGCGCCGGCTCACGCTCGCCGGCATGCGGCCCATCTCGAATGTTGTCGATGTGACCAACTATGTGCTGCTCGAGCGCGGCCAGCCGCTGCATGCGTTCGATCTCGACCACCTCGCCGGTCCCGGGATCGTCGTGCGACTCGCGGCCGACGGCGAGCGCATGACCACGCTTGACGGCGTCGAGCGCGCGCTGACGTCCGACGATCTGCTGATCTGTGACGCCGAGGGTGTGCCGCAAGCGATCGCCGGCATCATGGGTGGCTCCACCGCAGAGGTATCGGAAGCGACCGGCAGCATCCTGCTCGAGTCGGCGTACTTCCAGCCCAGGGGCATCAGCCGGAGCTCCAAGCGACTCGGGCTGCGATCCGAGTCGAGCGTGCGCTTCGAGCGCGGCATTGACCCAAACGGCGCCGGCGCTGCTGCCAACTACGCGATGGAGCTACTGGAGCAAGTCGCAGATGCCACCGTGCTCGACGGCGCGGTCGACGTGTACCCGTCGCCGGTCGAGCCCGAGCAGATCACCGTGCGCACCCAGCGAGTCAACGCGTTGCTCGGTGCCGCGCTCGACGACGCGGCCGTCGTCCGCGCGCTCGAACCACTCGGCATCGGGATCGCGACTGCCAACGGCGCGCACAATGCGACGGTGCCGACGTGGCGTCCCGATCTCGAACGCGAGATCGATCTCGTCGAAGAGGTCGCACGCCGGGTCGGGCTCAACGAGATCCCGCGCACCCTGCCGTCGACGACGGGCCAGACCGGTGGTCTCACCGTCCGGCAGCGCGAGCGACGCCTCGTCGCCGACACCCTTGTCGGTATGGGTTGCGCCGAGGCGGTGACGTTGCCGCTGCTCGCGCCGGCCGACCTCGAGCAATTCGACCTGTCCCTCGATGACGCCGTCGAAGCCGCAAACCCGCTGCGGGCCGAGGAGTCGATTCTGCGACCGATGATCCTCCCCGGTCTGGTCGCGGCGGTGGCGCGCAACGCCGGCTACGGGATCGACGACGTCAAGCTGTTCGAGCTGGGCCATGTGTTTCGCGCGCCGCTCGGTGACGACACGTTGCCGTACGAGCGCGAGCACGTCGCGGCTGCGCTCGCGGGAAAGGTTCGCCGGGCACCGATCGAACCCGACCGTGCGGTTGATGTCTACGACGCCATCGACATCGTGCGCGCGCTTGCAGACGCGCTGGAGTTGCCCGGGCTGACGTTGGCGCCGGCGTCCAGCGCGGGGCTGCACCCGGCGCGTACCGCGACCGTCCTCATCGACGGCGTCGAAGCCGGCCACGTCGGCGAGCTGGCGCCCGGCGTGCGCGCGGCCATGGAGGCGACAGGGCCGGTGATCGCGTTCGAGCTCGATCTGGGCGTCCTGCTCGACGGCCGCCGCCGCGATCGCGCGTTCCACTCGCCCTCGAAGTACCCGGCATCCACGATCGATCTCGCGTTCGTCGTTGCCGACGACGTGCCTGCAGCGAGTGTCGCGGCCACCCTGCGCGACGCCGGCGGCGCGTTGCTCGAATCCGTCCGCTGCTTCGACGTCTTTCGTTCCGCCAGTCTCGGTGCCGGACGCGTGAGTCTCGCGTTTGCATTGCGTTTCCGTGCGGGCGACCGCACCCTCACCGACGCGGAGGTCGGCGGGTTGCGTCAGGCGTGCATCGACGCCGTCGTGTCGACTCACGGCGCCGACCTGCGCGGCTGACCGAAATCTTCGGCGCCACGTCAACCTTTCGCACGGCTCGTGCGTCTCTGTTCCTGAGACCCCGATGGAGGCGCGGTGACCCTCACCGGTCAATGCGCCGGACGATCGGGAGTCGACGAGCTCGGAGCCGGCGTGCCGTCCCAACCAACGGCGCGCCGGCTCGCTCGTCCAACTGCTGCCACCGATTCGGGGGAGATCACCGTCACCTCGAACGAGGCCGTGTCGCCGTGCACGTCGACGGTCGCCTCGACGGTTTGGTCCTCGGTCACCATTCTCACGAACTTCACCTCGAGCTCGCCATGGGCGAGGAACTCCTCGCCCCACTCGTCGAGCAGCACGCCGTACGCCGGCCCGGCGACCTGGAGCCCCTGCGCCACGAGGCCGGTCAGGCCCAGCTCCCGGGCCGTTTCGGGATCGGAATGGAAGTTGCCGCGACGGGAGTACGCGCGCAGCCGTTCGCCGGTGAGCTCGAGCGTGCGACGCACGGGCGTCATCGGGCCACCTCGGTGAACGTCGCGCGTGAGGTCCACACGGGCGAGCCGTCAGCCAGGGCGATGATCGCTTCGACCACCGCGTACTGCCGGCCGCGCTTCTCGTACCGCTCCGCGACCACGCCGTCGACAGTCAGCGCCACGCCGGCGTCGGCGCGCCGGTGGCACACGAGGTGCTGGGTGGTCTGGAGCATCGGCCGCTCAGCGACGGTCTGAAAGAGCAGGATCGTCAGGTTGCCGGCGATCGGCGGATACAGCGCCCCGGCCCGGAGCGCCGGATGGTCGAGGCCCGCTGCGCTCCAGTAGCGCTCGTTCGCCTGCTCCGACACGGTGAGCTCGAGCGGGCCGAGCACCGTGCCCACGGCGGTACCGCCGAACGGCTGAGCCCCGGCGGTGCCGTCGGGCCCGCCCGCGGTCGTCATGGACGCGCGACCGGCGTGACGCCGGCCAGAAGCCGCAACTCGCCCTGACCATTCGTGCCTCCATGTTCGCGAGCGCCGCCTGTCCGTCGGCGCTGCTCGGATGAATGCCGTCGCTCGCCAATGACGCGTGCAATGCGGCGTTGCCGGCCACGTAGCTGTTGTAGTCGGCGTAATGGAAGTGCGGGTTCGAACCCGCAATGTCCTGGAGCCATTGGTTGTACCGGT
>DASVIY010000281.1:0-8682 GCA_036386195.1 Acidimicrobiia bacterium
GGTGTACGGGGCGTCGGTCAACCCGGCCTGATCCATGCCGGCGGCGGGCGCACCGACGAGCTCGGCAAGGCGGCCCTGCGCGAGATGGCGCAGCACATCCATCTCGAGAAAGCGGTCCTCGGCCGAGGTGTAGCCCTCGGCGAACATCGTCGCGTACCGCGTGCGGCCGTAAATGTGCGGTACGCCGTACTGCTTGTCGCGCAGGACGGTGACATCGGGGTTCGGCGAGTACTTGCGGGCGATGTCGCTGTTCTTCACCCCGAACGACGCGTCCTTGTAGTACTTCGCGAGGTCGGCGTCGTTGAGCTTGTCGCCGCCGAACGTGAGCGCGCTGTACAGCGACTCCTGATCGGCGTAGTGCGGCGGGTACTTCGTCGGATCGTTGCCGGCCGCTTGGGCCTGCGCGAGCTCCGGCGTCGTGAGCGTGCCGTCCTGGCCCGGCGGGATCACATTGAGAAACCCGGCCGCGTCGCCGAATTCCTGGTATCGCCCGTCCCCCGGCCGTGTGGTCGTGGGTGGGGTTGCGGCGGTCGCCGAGGGGAGCGCCAGCGTCGTCGTCAGGAGCGCCAGGGCGCCGAGCGCCGCGACCCTTCCGATGCGCATCTGCCCCCCTGTCGCTCTCGGTCCCCGGGGGCAGGAAGGTACCCGATCGCAGACGATTGTTCCCCGCGCCCCGCAGCGGCGGGATCCGGCGCGGGTGTTCGTTCACTCGAGGAATTTCCCCGGTATTTGCCGAGAATGCCTCGAGTAAACGTTGACCGTGCGCGGAGATCCTGCTTCGCTGCGTCGCCGTGGACGTCGACGTGACCGAGATCGCGACCGGGCTGCAGTTTCCCGAGGGCCCGGTGTGGATGGCCGACGGCACGGTGCTCGTCGTCGAGATCGGCCGCAAGACCGTCGACCGTGTGCACCCCGACGGCACCGTCGAGGTGATCGCGGAGCCGGGCGGGGGACCCAACGGCCTCGCGATCGGTCCCGACGGTGCGGTGTACGTCGCGAACAGCGGTGGTTTCGGGATGCACGACATGGACGGCTTGACCGTCACTGACCTGATGCAGCCGGACGATTACTCGGGTGGACGGATCGAGCGCGTCGATCTGGGCACCGGCGCGTGCAGCGTGCTGTACGACGAGTGCGACGGACACCCGTTGATCGGGCCCAACGATCTGGTGTTCGACGAAACCGGTGGCTTCTGGTTCACCGACCACGGGAAATGGCGGCCGCGCGAGCGCACGCACGGAGGGCTGTACTACGCCCGCGCCGACGGCTCGTCGATTCGCGAGGTGGCGTACCCGCTCGAATCGCCCAACGGCGTCGGGCTCTCACCCGACGGACGGCGCGTGTACGTCGCGGAGACGTTTACCGCGCGCGTGTACGCGTGGGACTTGACCGGGCCGGGCGAGATCGACACCTCGGGCCCGTTCGGCGCGCACGGCGTCGCGGTGTGCGGATTGCCGGGCTACCAGTTCCTCGATTCACTGGGCGTGGATTCGGCCGGCAATGTCGTGGTCGGCACGCTCGTCAACGGTGGGCTTACCGTGATCGCGCCGTCGGGTGAGATCCTCGAGCACGTCGCTCTGCCCGATCCCATGGTCACCAACGTCTGCTTCGGCGGTGACGAGCGGCGCACCGCGTTCGTCACGTGCAGCGGCACCGGCAAGCTGGTGTCGTTCGAGTGGCCGCGACCCGGCCTGGAGCTCGCGTTCAACGCGTGACGATCCGGCGTTCGCGCCGTGCCGGCTCTATCGTCGCCCGACGCAGCCCGTGCATCAGAGCGCGGCGTGCCCGACTGACCGAGGAGCGACGTGGGACCTCTGAGTGAAGTGAAGATCGTCGAGATCGCCGGCATCGGCCCCGGCCCGTTCGCCGCCATGATGCTTTCCGACATGGGCGCCGACGTGCTGCGCGTCGATCGCGCGCAGCAGGTGGGCACCGACTTCTCCGCGCTCAACAAGGAAGTGCTCAACCGCGGGCGCCGGTCGATCGGCGTCGACTTGAAGCAGCCCGAGGGTGTCGAGACCGTGATGCGCCTCGTCGAGCAGGCCGACGCGCTCGTCGAGGGCTTTCGCCCCGGCGTGGCCGAGCGACTCGGGATCGGTCCCGACGCGTGCCTGGCGCGCAACCCGAAGCTCGTGTTCGGCCGGATGACGGGCTGGGGTCAGGAGGGTCCCTCCGCGCAGGCCGCCGGCCACGACATCAACTACATCGCGGTTGCGGGCGCGCTCGCGCACCTCGGACGGGCGGGCGGAAAGCCGACGCCGCCGATCAACCTCGTCGGTGACTTCGGTGGCGGCGGCATGTTCCTCGCGTTCGGCGTCGTGTGCGGCATCCTCGAGGCGCGCGCGTCGGGCACCGGCCAGGTGATCGACGCCGCGATGGTCGACGGCGCGGCCGTCCTCATGACGATGATGTGGGGGCTGCGCTCCTTGGGCTTCTGGGACGACGCCCTGGGTACCAACGTGCTCGACACGGGCGCGCCGTTCTACGACACCTACGAGACGGCCGACGGCAAGTTCGTCTCGCTGGGTGCGCTCGAGTCGCAGTTCTACGCGGAGCTGTTGGCGCGCACCGGTCTCGACGACGCCGGCTTGTCCACACAGATGGACAAGGCGGGCTGGCCGAAGATGCGCGAGCGTCTCACGGAGCTGTTCAAGACGAAGACGCGTGACGAGTGGTGCGAGATCCTCGAGCACAGCGACGCGTGCTTCGCGCCGGTGCTGCCGATGGGCGAGGCCGCCGAGCACCCGCACCTCGAGGCGCGGGGCACGATCGTGGAGGAGTACGGCGTGCAACAGCCCGCGCCGGCGCCGCGTTTCTCCCGCACGCCGGGCGCGATCCAAGGGCCACCGGCGTGGCCGGGTCAGCACACCGACGCCGCACTGGCCGATTGGGGCTTCACCGCCGACGAGCTCGCGGCCCTCCGCGCGACGGGTGCCGTCAAGTAGACGGGTGGTGGGGGCGTTCAGCCGTCGGACGGGATGTGGGGGAGGAGCTGCGCGAGGCGTTCGTCGAGGGTGTCGACGTCGGGGGCGGTGATCGTGACGTGGCCGAGCTTGCGCGCGCGACGCGGGGCCTTGCGGTAGTCGTGCAGGTGCGCGCCGGGCACAGCGAGCACGTCATGGGCGTCGGGCAGCGCGCCGATGCAATTGACCATCGCGCTGACGCCCCGCGCCGCGGTCGACCCGAGCGGCCAGCCCACGATCGCGCGCAAGTGGTTCTCGAACTGGCTGGTCACCGCGCCTTCGATCGTCCAGTGACCCGAGTTGTGCACACGCGGTGCGAGCTCGTTCGCGAACAGCTCGCCGTCCACCTCGAACAGCTCGATCGCGAGCACACCCACGTACTCCAGCGCCTCGAGGACTCGTGCCGCGATCGCCTCCGCGAGCGCCTGAAGCTCATGGGTCAGCCCGGGTGTCGGCGCGCGGCTCAGCCGCAGGATCCCGTCGCGGTGCACGTTGGCGACGACCGGCCAGCAGCGCATGACGCCGTCGGCACCTCGCACCGCAAGGACCGACACCTCCCGCTCGAACTCGACGCGCTCCTCCACGATGAGCGGCACCCGCGGCAGCCCGCTCCAACCCTCTTCGACGTCATCGGGCGTGCGCAGCACTGCTTGGAGCTTTCCGTCGTAGCCGCCGCGCCGCGTCTTCAGCACCGCCGGCAGGCCCACGTCGGCGATCGCGCCCCAGAGCTCGTCGAGGCCCTCGACCGCGGCGAACCCCGCGGTGGGTATGCCGAGGCGCAGGAACATCTCTTTCTCGGCGAGGCGGTCCTGGGCCACCTCGAGCGCGACCGGCGACGGCATGACCGGCACCGTCTCGGCGACGAGCCGGGCGCTGCCGGCGGGCACGCCCTCCCATTCGAACGTCGCCAGCCGCGCGCCCTTGACCACCTTCCTGAGCGCGGGCTCGTCGTCGAGCGCGCCTACGACGAGCGGTCCCAGCGCTCGCGCCGGCGCGTCGGGTGACGGGTCGAGAAACCGGAACTCGAGTCCGAGCGGGATGCCGGCGAGGCCGAGCATCCATCCCAATTGCCCGCCGCCGAGCACGGCGACCGTGGTCTCGGGACCGGTCATTCGGCGGAGCGTAATGGTGCGTCCGCTATGATTCACGGTTCGCGACAGCGCCGTCGCTCCCTACCAGTCAGTAGCACCACCAGTGAGCGAGGCGCCGGCGGAGCCGTCTCTCCTCGGTGGTCGGCGCGAGGAGACAAACAGCGTGCACGAGACGCACCGCTCCCGTCGGGAGCGCCCGGAGCTTGACGCCTGCGGCATCGGCTTCGTTGCCGACGCGGCCGGACGCGTCAGCCGGGCGATCGTCGAGCAGGCACTCACCGGCCTTGCGTGTGTACGCCACCGGAGCGCGATCGCAGCCGACGGCTTGTCGGGCGACGGTGCCGGCCTGCTCACCCCGATTCCGCGCCGGTTCTTCGCCCGGGTGGGCGCCCAAGCAGCTGGGGCGCCGCTCGACGCCGACCGCATCGGCGTGATCACGGCGTTTCTCGATCTCGACGACAGTGCGGCGGCCCAGACCGCGCGCGATGCGGTCGCAGCTGCGTGCGCCGAAGAGGGGATCGAGCTGACCGCCTGGAGGCCGATCCCGATCGACGAGACACAGATCGGTGGCCACGCGCGAGACGACCTCCCGGCGATGTGGCACGGGTTGATGCTGCGTCCCGATGACTTCGAAGACGAGCGGGCGGAACGCCGCGCGTTTCGCGCTCGCCGCCGGGCCGAAGCCACCTGTCGCGAGGCCGGTGTGCGCCATTATTTCGCGAGCTGGTCGTTCTCGCTCGTCACGTACAAGGCGCTCGTCATCAGCGATCGGCTGCCGGCGTTCTATCCCGATCTCACCGCTGACGACTTCGACGCGCCGCTCGCGGTGTTCCACAGTCGCTTCTCGACCAACACCGCGCCGGCATGGGAGCGCGCCCAGCCGTTCCACCACACCTGCCACAACGGCGAGATCAACACCTTGCAGGGCAACGAGCACCGCATGGCCGCGCGCGGCGTGTTGGGTACCCAAGCCGCGGGTCTCGGATCGGAGGAGCTCTTCCGTCCTGTTCTCGATCCCGACACCTCCGATTCGGGCAAGCTCGACGCGACCGTCGAGCTGCTGCTGCGCGGTGGGCGCGACGTGCGTCACGCCGTGGCGATGCTCGTGCCCGAGGCGTGGGAGGGCCAGCGCGACCTCGCGCCCGGCGTGCGCGACTTCTTCCGCTACCACGCGTGTATCACCGATCCGTGGGACGGTCCGGCCGGGCTCATCTTCACCGACGGACGGCGCGTCGGCGCGTGCCTCGACCGCAACGGTCTCCGCCCCCTGCGCTGGCAGATCTGCGACGACGGGCTCGTGGTGTGCGCATCGGAGGTCGGCGCGGTGCCGGTCGCGGGGCACGGCGTGGTACGCCGCGGCCGGCTCGGTCCGGGCGAGATGCTGTGCGTCGACCCTGATCGCACCACCGCTGCGCAGCCGCCCCTCATCGCCGTGCAAGACGACCTCGCGGTCAAGACGTGGCTCGCCCGGCGCGCGCCGTACGCGGAGTGGACGGGTGACGGCCTCCGTCCGGGCGACATCGGTCAGGCGATCGAGACGACGATCGACCCCGACGACCTGCTCCGGCGCCAAGCCGCGTTCGGGATGACGAAGGAAGAGGTGGCGATGGTGCTCAAGCCCATGGCCACCGACGCGAAGGAGCCGACCTTCTCGATGGGTGACGACGTGCCGTTCGCGACGCTGTCGTCGCGGCCGCGGCCCGTCTTCCATTTCCTGAAGCAGCGTTTCGCCCAGGTGACCAACCCGCCCATCGACCACCTGCGGGAGCGGTTGGTGATGTCACTGCGCACGTGTCTCGGGCCGCGTCAGCCGTTGCTCACCCAGCGACCCGAGGCGGCGCGCCTGTTGGAGATGCCGACGTTCTTCCTCTATCCCGGCGGCGTCGAGACGCTGCTCGACCACCACCGCACGCCGTTCGCGGCCACGCGCCTCGACGCGACCTTCGCTGTTGCCGACGGTCCGGAGGGGCTCGAGCGCGCGCTCGATGCGCTCGAGGTCGCGGCGGCCGACGCAGTCGCGAACCAATCCGGCATCCTCGTGGTCTCCGACAACGGCGTGCGCGAGTCGCGCGCGCCGATCCCGTCGCTGCTGGCGCTGGGCGCGGTGCACCACCGACTGATCCGCGAGCGGCTGCGCCAGCGGACGTCGATCGTGGTCGACTCCGGCGATGCGCGCGACGTGCACGCGGTCGCGTGCCTGCTCGGGTACGGCGCCGACGCGGTGTGTCCTCGTATCGCGCTGAAGACCGTCGCCGCCATGGCCGACGACGATCAGTTCGGCGAGCTGCACTCGGCGGAAGCGCAGGCCAAGCTGCAGGCCGCGCTCGAAGACGGCGCGCTGAAGATCTTCTCGAAGATGGGGATCTCCACGGTCGACGGGTACCGCGCCGCGCAGATCTTCGAGGTCATCGGCCTCGGGCCCGAGGTGGTCGACCGTTGCCTGCGCGGCACCGCTTCGACCGTCGGCGGGATCGGCTTCACGGAGCTCGGCGTCGACGCGCTGCTGCGGCACGCGTCCGGCTTCGGTGCCGAGCAGGCCACGCTCGACGAACCGGGTTGGATCCGGTTCCGCAAGCGCGGCGGTGAGTACCACACCCACAACCCTGACGTGTACGACGCGCTGCATCAGGTGAGCGGCGTCACTCCGGCTGATGACGGCGAGTCGGGCAACGGCAAGCGCGCGAAGAAGAAGGCGACCAAGTTCGACTCGATGCCCCTCGCGCCGGCCGCCGAGCAGGGCAAAGTCATCTTCTTGGGCGACGAGCAGCCACCCGCGCCCGACCCTGCGGCCAAGCGCGCCGCGCACCTGCTTCTGCGCGCGATCAACGACGGCCGCGACGACCTCTACGACCAGTTCCGTCAAGCGGTGGAGCAGCGGCCGCTCACGGAGCTTCGCGACCTGCTCGAGCTCGCGCCCGCGGGTGCGCCGATCCCGCTCGACGAGGTCGAGCCGGTCGGTGAGATCACTCGCCGGTTCTCCACCGGCGCGATGTCACACGGATCCCTGTCGGCCGAGGCGCACGAGACGCTCGCCATCGCGATGAACCTCATCGGTGGGAAGAGCAACTGCGGTGAAGGTGGCGAAGATGTCGCACGATTCCGCACGCGCGGCACCGAACGCGACCGCAACTCCCGCATCAAGCAGATCGCATCCGGCCGCTTCGGCGTCACGCCCGAGTACTGCGCGTTCGCCGACGAGCTCAACATCAAGATCGCGCAGGGCTCGAAGCCCGGCGAAGGGGGGCAGCTCCCGGGCCATAAGGTGAGCGGCGAGATCGCGCGCCTCCGGCACACACAACCCGGGGTCGGGCTGATCTCGCCGCCGCCGCACCACGACATCTACTCGATCGAAGACCTCGCGCAGCTCATCTACGACCTCAAGCAGGTCAACACGACCGCCGAGGTCTCGGTGAAGCTCGTTGCCGAGCGCGGCGTGGGCACGATCGCCGCCGGCGTCGTGAAGGCGCTCGCCGACGTGGTGCAGATCTCGGGCAACAACGGTGGCACCGGTGCGTCGCCCCTGTCGTCGATCAAGCACGCCGGCATGCCGTGGGAGCTCGGCCTCGCCGACGCACAGCAGACCCTGATCTACAACGGCTTGCGCACCCGGGTGCGCCTGCGCGTCGACGGCGGCTTCCTTACCGGGCGCGACGTGATGATTGCGGCGCTGATGGGTGCCGACGAGTACTCGTTCGGCACTGCGGCGATGATCGCCGAGGGTTGCATCATGGTGCGCGCCTGCCACCGCGACACGTGTCCGACCGGCATCGCTACCCAGCGGCCCAACTTGCGCGCGAAGTTCGCCGGCACGCCGCACGGGGTCGCGGCGTACATGGTGTTCATCGCGCAGGAGGTCCGCCAGCTGCTCGCGTCACTCGGGCTGCGCACGCTCGACGAGGCGATCGGTCGCGTCGAGCTGTTGCGCCAGCGGCCCACTGGCGACGAGCGGGCCGACACGCTCGATCTCGCGCCACTGCTCATCGCGCCGACCGATCACGAAGCAGGTCGGTGTTTCGTCGAGCACGTGCCGATCCAGCGGCCACGTTCCGCGCTCGATGCCCAGCTGCTGCTCGACGGGTTCGCCGCGCTCTACGAGGGCCGCGACGTCACCGTCGGCTACGACATCACCAACGCCGATCGCACGGTCGGCGCGTCACTCGGCGGCGCGATCGGCCTCGAGTGGGGAAGCGGCATGCCGCCGGGCCTGGTGCACGCGCGCTTCGCCGGCTCCGCCGGTCAGAGCTTCGGTGCGTTCCTCGCCGACGGCGTCAATCTCGAGCTGGTCGGCGAAGCCAACGACTACCTCGGCAAGGGCATGGGCGGCGGTCGCATCGTCGTGCGCCCACCCGCCGACGACGCGGGCGATCCGGCACTCGCCGGCAACACGGTCCTGTACGGCGCGACGGGAGGTCAGGTCTTCATCGCCGGACGCGTCGGCGAGCGGTTCTGCGTGCGCAACAGCGGTGCGACTGCGGTCGTCGAGGGCGCGGGCGACCATGCGTGCGAGTACATGACCGGCGGCACCGTCGTGATCGTCGGCCCGTTCGGTTACAACCTCGGCGCGGGAATGACCGGAGGCGAGGCCTTCGTCTACGACCTCGACGGGTTGCTCGGCGCGCGGCTCAATC
>DASVIY010000282.1:0-5796 GCA_036386195.1 Acidimicrobiia bacterium
CGTCGATTGGCTGCACGATCGCATTTCCGGTTCTTGTCGCGTTGAGTGGTTACGGCTGGCAGGAGACCGCCGTCATCTCTGCGCTGGCCGTGCTGGTGCTCATGCGCCATCTTGCCAACCTGAAGCGTCTCCTTCGGGGCGGCGAACACGGTCTCGGTGGTGACAGCGGTACCGTTCTCGGCTGATGAGCGCGCTGCCAGTTCGCAAAGCAGTCATTCCCGCCGCTGGTCTCGGCACGAGATTCCTCCCCGCCACCAAGAGCCAGCCCAAGGAGATGCTGCCGATCGTCGACAAGCCGGCGATCCAGTACGTCGTGGAGGAAGCCGTGCTGGCCGGCCTCCGCGACGTGCTCGTGATCACGGGGCGCGGCAAGCGCGCGATCGAGGACCACTTCGATCGCAACTTCGAGCTCGAGTACTACCTCGAGAAGGACGGCAAGGCGGAGCTGTTGGCCGAGGTGCAGGCGACCACGGAGATGGCCGACATGCATTTCATCCGTCAACGTGATCCGCTCGGGCTCGGGCACGCGGTGAGCGTCGCCCGCGACCACGTGGGGTCCGAGCCGTTCGCGGTGTTGCTCGGCGACGACATCATGGTTGACGACGCGCATCTGCTGCGCTCGATGCTCGATGTGCACGCGCAGTACGGGAAGACGGTCCTCGCGCTGAAAGAAGTCTCACCGAGCGAGATCTCCTTCTACGGGTGCGCGGAACCCGAAGTGGTCGACGACGGCCTCGTGCGGGTGAAGTCGGTCGTCGAGAAGCCCAAGGCAGAGGACGCACTGTCCAACCTCGCGATGATCGGCCGCTACGTATTCACGCACGACATCTTCGACGCGCTCGATCGCATCACACCCGGAGCCGGTGGTGAGTTGCAGCTGACCGATGCGATCGGGCTGCTCGTCGACACGCAACCGGTGTACGGCTGCACGTTCGAGCACGGCCGCTACGACATCGGTCAGAAAGTCGATTTCCTGCGAGCCAACGTCGAGCTTGCGCTCGACCGCCCCGACCTCGGGCCCGACGTCAGCCGCTTCGTCGTCGAGCTGGTGCAGCGACGCGGATTGCTCTGATGGGCGCGGCGTGATCCCGCTGGCCGAAGCGCAAGCGGCGATCCTCGCGGCTGTTCCCGTGCTGCCGATCGACACCGTGGCGCCGCGCGACGCGCTGGGGCTCGTGCTCGCCGAGGACGTCACCGCTCGGTCGCCCGTTCCGCCGTTCACGAACACCGCGATGGACGGGTACGCGGTCCGCGCCGGTGACACGCGCGGCGCGACCGACGACTCGCCCGTGCAGCTCCACGTGGTCGGCGAGCTCGCGGCCGGGAGCGCGCCGACGACACCGGTGCAATCGGGTGAGGCCGTGCGCATCATGACCGGCGCGCCGATGCCCGACGGGGCCGACGCGATCGTGATGGTCGAGCGCACTCGCCGCGCGGGCGACGATGCGGTGCTGGTGTCGGCGGCGGCCGAGCCGGGCCAGCACGTTCGCCGCGCGGGCGGCGACGTCGAGGCGGGTCAACTCGTGTTCGCCGGCGGCACAGTGCTTGGTCCCGCGCATCTCGGTGTTCTGGCGAGCATCGACGAGCGAGATGTTGTCGTGCGGCGTCGCGCGCGCGTCGGCGTGTTGTCGACCGGTGACGAGCTCGTTGCTTCGGGCGCTCTGCGGCCGGGCCAGATCCGCGACTCCAACCGGCCGAT
Source organism: Acidimicrobiia bacterium (assembly GCA_036386195.1). Classification (GTDB taxonomy): domain Bacteria; phylum Actinomycetota; class Acidimicrobiia; order IMCC26256; family JBBRZM01; genus JBBRZM01. The sequence goes on from DASVIY010000282.1 coordinate 1,700, forward strand.
GCTCCTCGCCGTGGTGGAGCGAACGGGAGCAACGCCTTCGGACTTCGGGATCGTCGGAGACGACGAGGCCGCGATCGTCGAGACGCTCGAACGCGCGTGCAACGAGTGCGACGTCGTGCTCACGAGCGGCGGCGTCTCGGTCGGCGACTACGACTATGTGAAAGCTGCGCTCGACCGGCTCGCGCCTGCCGGCGCGTTCCACTGGTGGCAGGTGGCGATCAAGCCGGCCAAGCCGCTCGCGTTCGGGATGGTCGGCGACGCCGCCGTGTTCGGGCTGCCGGGCAACCCAGTCTCGTCGCTTGTGAGCTTCGAGTGCTTCGCCCGTCCCGCGATCCTGCAGATGATGGGCTACACCGGCGCGGCGCGCTTTCGGCCCACGGTGACGGCGACCGCCGGGCGCGCGCTGTCGCGTCGTGCTGACGGCAAGCTGCACCTCGATCGTGTGCGCGTCCACCTCGACGACGGTCGCTTCGTTGCCGTTCGCAGCGGCGAGCAGGCCAGCAACGTGCTGTCGGCGACCGCGCTGGCGAATGGGCTCGCGCTGGTGCCCGATGGTGAGGGGATTGCCGAAGGCGACGCCGTCGAGGTCATGCTGCTCGAGCTGCCGTCGTGACGCGGCAATGCCCGGAGCAATCGCTCCGGGCATCCGCCGCCTTTTCGTTTCGAGGCCTCCCAGCCTCCGTGCTTTCCAGGCCTCCCAGCCTCCGTGCTCTCCAGGGCCTCCCAGCCTGTGAAGATGGGTCTCCCAGCCCGCCCCGAGGGCTCCTTACGCAGCCGCCGCGGTGTTCACGAGCTTGACGGTCACGGTCGCTCCGCCGGGCACCGTGGCGCGCACGCCTGTCAGCCCGGCTCCGTCGGCGACAGGGTCGCCCCCGAATACTGCGGTCAGCGTCGAGTTGGTCGCGCTGATCTCGTCGACGGTGCACACCGAGTCTGCGGTGATGCCGTTCAGCCTCGTGCTGCGCGTCTGGTTCCGGGCGAGCGTCACGGTGCGCCGTTGGGCGGTCGCCGCCGAGATCTCGGTGCCGTTGCCGCTCGCGACGGTCGGCGACTCGCATGTCACTTCGAGTACCAGCCTGGTCGGCCCTGCTTGGGCGACGCTCTTGATGACGAGACGGCCCCGCTGGGGCTGGGTGTCGCGGGGCACCGACGTGCCGGCGCTCGATTCGGGACCCGCAAGGCATCCGCCGAGTGCCACGACGGCGATGGACAGCGTGCCGATGGCGGCCAACCTGCGCATCTTCGCCCCCCTTGAGATCCGGCCAGAAAACGAAAACGACCGACCCCCGTGACGCTGGGGCCGGTTTCGCTTTGACTCCCCGCCGGCTGATGCGACCAAGTGGACGCCGGCGGCTCAATGTCTCCCCGAGATCTCTCGGCTCCGACGTCTGGCCTTGTGACGGAACATAGCCATCTAACCACGGATAGTGGTCAAGCGCAACCACGGGGAGTCGGCGTCATCGTGGGTGCCGGGGCGCCGGAACGGCCCGTACCATCGCCGGGAACAGCGCATACGCTGCAGACATGGCCACGCGCGGCGACCTCGTCGATCCATTCGGGCGGCGCGTGCGCGACCTGCGCCTCTCGATCACCGACCGCTGCAATTTTCGCTGTACGTACTGCATGCCGGCCGAGGGCATGCCATGGCTGCCGCGCGAGGAGATCCTCACCTATGAGGAACAGGCACGCATCGCCGCGGTCTGTGTCGAGCGCTTCGGGTTCGACGCGCTCCGGATCACCGGCGGCGAGCCCACGATCCGGGCCCATCTGCCTCGCCTGATCACCATGCTCGCCCCGCTCGGTGTCGATGTGGCGATGACCACCAACGGCGTGAAGCTCGCGGAGATGGCACACGACCTTGCTGCCGCCGGCTTGCAACGCATCAACGTGTCGCTCGACTCGCTTCGGCGCGACCGGTTCCTCGCACTCACTCGACGCGACGAGCTCGACCGCGTGCTGGCCGGCATCGACGCGGCGTGCGATGCCGGGCTCTTCCCGGTGAAGGTCAACTGTGTTGTGATGCGCGGCGTCAACGACGACGAGGTTGTCGACCTTGCGGCGTACGGGCGGAGCCGCGGCCTCGGCGTGCGATTCATCGAGTTCATGCCCCTCGATGCCGATGGTGCGTGGAGTGCCGAGAAAGTCGTCCCCGCGCAGGAGATTCTCGAACGCATCGACGCGGTATTTCCGCTCGAGCGCGACGGCGAGGAACGCACCGATCACGACGCGCCGGCCGCGCGCTACACGTACGCCGACGGAAACGGCGATGTCGGGGTCATCGCGAGCGTGACCGAGCCGTTTTGCGCGCAGTGCGATCGCGTGCGTGTCACTGCGGAGGGGAAGTTCCGCACATGCCTGTTCGCTACCGACGAGATCGACCTTCGGGCCATCGTGCGCGGCGGCGGCAGCGACGACGACCTGGCGGGCGCGATCGAGGACGCGGTCGGTACGAAGTGGGCCGGGCATCGCATCGGCCACGTCGATTTCGTGCGCCCGGCCCGCTCGATGAGCCAGATCGGCGGCTGACGGGCCCCGTCCGGCTGCGTTCGTCGCGCCGCTACACGTTGGTGAGCTCGCGGCTCGCGCGCTGATCTGCTTGTCGCAAGCGAGCGCCGAGCACGTAGATCATCTTGCGTGTGACCGACGGGATCGCGTCGATGATCAGCTCGTGGAACTCGGGCCGGCTGAGCACGAGCACGGTCATCACCGTCGAAGCCGTCACCGTCGCGGTGCGCGGCCCTCGGTCGAGGAGCGCCAGCTCCCCGAAGAACGATCCCGGGCTCAGCGTGCCGACGAGCTCATCATTGATCTTCGCCACGGCGGTACCTTCGACCACTACGAAGAACTCCGAGCCGCCCTCGCCCTCGCGGGCGAGCACGTCGCCCGGGGTCACGCTCATGGGCGTTGCCAGACCGGCGATGCGGTGGAGCTCCTTCAGCGAGCAATTGGAGAACAGCCAGACCTTGCTGAGCAGGTCGATACGTTCGTCTCGCCGAATATGTGCCATCAGACGCCTCCCAGGCCGGTTGAGGGGTTCAGCATGCGCCGGCGCCCGACGGCCGTCTGCGTACCAGTACGCAATCGCGGGGTGAGACTGGATCAGCCGGTCGCGCGTGCTCGGAGCGCGCCGTCGTCGAGCACGGTGAGCTGCCGCCCGGCCGATTGCACCCACCCGAGGGCCCGCATCGCCTGCAGTCCCTTGACGACGGCTTCTCGTGAGAGGCCCGTCCACGCGGCGAGCTCCTGTTGCACCAGGGGGATGCGGAGGCGGCGACCCGCGTCGCTGTCGCGTCCGTAGCGATCGGTCAGGGTGAGGATGCAGCGGGCCAGCCGCCCGAGCGCGTCGGCGGTGCCGAACTCGAGTTGACGCTGTGATGTCTCGCGCAGCCGGGCGGCGACCGTGTGCAGCAGGGCGTTCGCGATCTTTGGGTGCTCGTCGACGAGCGCGGCGAAATCATGCAGCGACAGCGCGAGCACCTCGACGTCGCTGATTGCAGTCGCGCTTGCGGATCGAGGGGTGCCGTCGATCGCCGACAGCTCGCCGAGCAACTCGTCAGGATCGAACACCGCAAGGATCACTTCGCGTCCGTTGGGCGCGGTGATCCAGATCTTCACCTGACCTGAAGTGAGGACCAGCACCTCACGGGCATCGTCGCCTTCGAAGAACAGTGTCTCGCCCCGCGAGAAGCGGCGCGGGTGGGCCGACGCGCGCAGTGTGGCGGCCCCCTCGTCGGGGAGCCGGGCGAGAAAGGCCGACGGATGCGGGCCGGGCATGTACGGATGCTACGACCGCTCACAATCCCGCGCCCGAGCACGAGACGGACCGCCGCGTCAACGAAACGGGGCGGGGCGCGGCGGGGCGTGCGGTCCTAGACTCAACTGCATGTCGGCCTCCGAATTTACGCATCTCGACCCGCTCGGCCGGGCCCGGATGGTCGATGTCACTTCGAAGGAAGCGAGCCACCGGCGCGCCGTGGCCCGTTGCCGGGTGCACATGGCGGCCGAGACCGCCTCGAAGATCGCAACCGGGGCCATAACCAAAGGCGACGTGCTGGCCGTCGCCCGGGTTGCAGGCATCCAGGCCGCGAAGCAGACGC
>DASVIY010000283.1:0-8024 GCA_036386195.1 Acidimicrobiia bacterium
TGGGTATCTGTATCTCGACGGCCGGGCTGCCGTCGCCGCACCCGCGCAGCTCGACAATGCCGACACCTGCCCCACCAACATGATCGGGAGCGGCCCGTTCAAGCTCAAAGAGTGGAAGCCGAACGATCACCTCACCGCCACGAAGAACCCCGATTACTGGCAGAAGGACAAGAACGGCGTCCAGCTCCCGTACCTCGACCAGATCACCTTCCGACCCGTGCCAGAACCGGGTCAGCGAGTCAACAACTTCAGCGCCGGGCAGAACACGATGACGCACATGGACTACCCGCAGCAGCAGGATGAGCTCAAGGCGTTGGGGAGCAGCCAGGCGACGATCTACACGGAGCCAATAGGTCATCGCGAGAATCGCTATTACCTCCTCAACACGTCGGCGGCGCCATTCGATGACCTCAACGCCCGCAAGGCGTTCGCGATGGCCGTCGACCGCAACGCGCTCATCCAGCTCAACGAGAAAGGTGAGGTCGACAAGGCCGACGGGCCCTTCGACAAGGACGTCCCCGGCTATCTGAGCAACCCGGGCTTCCCGCAGCACAACCTCGCGGAGGCCAAGAAGCTCGTCACCGCCTACAAGAACGCGCACGGCGGTCAGTTCCATATCGTGCTCGAGTGCACCAACGATACCGAGAACATCAACGAGGCGACGACACTCAAGGAGCAGGCCCAGAAGGCGGGCATCAGCGCCGACATCCAGCCGGAAGACCAATCGAAGTTCATCGACACGGCGCTGGGCGCCAAGTTCAGCGTGCTGCTGTGGCGCAACCACCCGGGCGACCCACCCGACCTGCAGTACGTCTGGTGGAACACCGGCTCACCCATCAACTTCGGGCAGATCAACGACCCGCAGCTGCAACAGCTGCTCGACCAGGGGCGCGCCGCGACCACCGACGCGCAACGCAAGCCGATCTACGAGGCGATCAACCGGCGCTTCGCGTCACAGGTCTACAACCTGTGGGGCTACTACATCCGCTGGGTCATCGCGGCGAAGCCCAACGTCAACGGCGTGCTCGGCCCACCGCTACCCGACAACGGCGGTCAGCCGCAGTATCTGTATGGGCGCCTTCCCGTCGTCGGCTTGTGGATCAAGCAGTAGAGCTCGAGGGCCGACGGCGACGCGCCATCAGTGCCGCGGTCGCGGCTGCGTGCGTTGCACCTTGCTGATCGTGCGGTCGAAGCTGCGCTGGAGCAGCGGCGCGACCAGACCTGCCGCGCGCGCCAACACCCCCGTCTGGGGATCGGCCGTGATCGTGAAACGTCGCCGATCGATGCCGCGCAGCACCGACCGCGCGACGACGTCGGGATCGCGGGGCTTGATTCCTGCGGAGATGCGCGCGCACTCCTCGGGCTTCGTGCGGTTCTCCTCCGCGAAGCCCGGGGTATCCATGTCGGGCGGGAACACGCACGCAACGTGGATGCCGCAGGGCTTCAGCTCGCTGCGCAGCACTTCCATCAGGCCGCGCACCGCGAACTTGCTCGGCGCATACGCCGCGTAGCCGAACACGCCGACGAGCGCGGCCGCGGATGCGACGGCCACAACGGAGCCCGAGCGTCGTTCGATCATTGCGGGAGTGACAACCCGGACGGCGTTGAGCACCCCGAAGTAGTTGAGCTCCATCTGGGTGCGGAACACGTCCGCGTCAAGCTCGTCGAAATAGCCGGGAAGTGCCGCGCCCGCGGCGGCAACCAGGATGTCGCACGGGCCCGAGCGCGCCAGGAGACCGTCGATGGCGACGGCGAGGTGCGCGGCGTCGGTGACGTCGGCGGTCAGCCACTCGACACGACCCGGGCCCATGGAGCCGGCCGCCTCCTTCAGGTGCACTTCGTCGCGGGCGAGGAGCGAGACGGAGTCACCGCGCGCTGCGAACTGGGCGGCGATGGACCGCCCGAGCCCACGGGATCCACCGGTGACGATGGCGTGCATGTCACGGACTGTACTGACGGCGTTCGGTTCGCGTCCGACAAGCGCGCGAAGGCCCCGACGTGTGGAACCCGGGACTAGCGTTCCGGCCCATGGCCACGTACCCGTACGAGGATCGCTTCGCCGTCAACCGCACGCTGCCCGAAACTGGACGGCCCCGCGAGGAGATCCTCGCCGAGCTCGCCGCCATGGCCGAGGAGGAAGACGCCTTCTGGGAGACCGGGAAGTGCTCGGGCACGATGTACTGCGGCGACCACGAGCACTATGGCTTCATGACCGAGGCCTTCGGTCGCTTCGCCCACGTGAACGCGCTGCAGCGCGACATGTGCCCGAGCCAGACCAAGTTCGAGGCCGAGATCATCGCCATGACCCTCGATGTGCTCAACGGGCGCGCGGCGACCGACTCGACTCCCGTCGGCGTGGTGACGACCGGCGGCACCGGCAGCATCCTGCACGCCATGCTCGCCTACCGCGAGCACGGCGCGCAGCAGCGCAACATCACGTCGCCCAACGTGATCAAGCCCGAAACCGGGCATCCGGCGTTCGACAAGGCCTGCCATCTGTTCGGCATCGAGTTGCGCAAGGCCCCGGTCGACCCGGAGACCACGCAGGTCGACGTCGACTGGGTGGCCGACCACATCGACGCCGACACCGTCGCGCTCGTCGGCTCGGCGTGCAACTACGGCTACGGCACCGTCGACCCGATCGACGAGCTGTCCGCCCTCGCCGCGCAACGCGGCGTCGGCTTGCACGTCGACAGCTGCCTCGGCGGCTACATCCTGCCGTTCGGCCAGAAGCTCGGCTACGACGTTCCGGTCTACGACTACCGGCTCCCGGGCGTCACGAGCATCTCTGCCGACACCCACAAGTACGGCTACGCGTTCAAGGGCTCGTCGGTGTGCACGTTCCGCGACAAGGCGTTGCGCAACGCGCAGTACTTCTTCCTCACCGACTGGAGCGGGGGCAAGTACTGCTCGCCCGGCATGGACGGCTCACGATCGGGAGGGTTGCTGGCGGCAACCTGGGCGGCGATGGTGAGCTTCGGGTGGGAGGGCTACCTGCGCTACGCCAAGAAGATCTTCGAGACATCAGAGGTGATGCAAGACGCGGTGCGCTCACACCCCGAGCTGCGCATGCTCGGCAAGCCGACGTTCCTGTTCAGCTTCACGTCCGACGAGTTCGACGTGTACCACGTCAACGACTTCATGCGAACGAGGGGCTGGCGGTTCAACGGCCAGCAGTACCCGAACGCGCTGCACATGGCCGTGACGCGCCCGCAGACGCAACCCGGTGTCGCCGAAGCGTTCGCCGCCGACCTCGCCGAGGCCGTGCAGTACGCCCGCGAGCACAACGACGAACCGGCGCAGAGCGGCGCCATCTACGGCGGCGTGCTGGGCGGCATGACTGCGGAGGCCGACACGTTCATTCGCGCGGTGATGGCCGACATGATGGACGAGCAACAGGCCATCCCTTGACCGTATGACCGACCGGTTCGTGCTCGCCATCGACCTCGGCACGACGGGATTGAAGGTCGGGCTCGTCTCGGTCACCGGCGAGATCGCGTGGACGGCCGACGCCGAGGTCACGACCAACTTCCTACCGGACGGCGGCGCCGAGCAGGACGCCGATGAGTGGTGGCGCCTGATCACCGACGCGGCCCGCGCCGGCATCGCGAGCGGCGCGGTCGACCCGGAGCACATCGTCGCGGTCAGCACGACCGGCGAATGGGCCAGCACCGTGCCGGTCGACGAGCGCGGCGTCCCCGTCGGGCCGTGCATCCTCTGGATGGACATGCGAGGCGGCCGGCACATCCGCAAGCGCATCGGCGGCAAGGTGTCGGGCTACAAGGCGAAAGCCCTCCTCACGTGGATCCGCCACACAGGCGGCGCGCCCGCGACCAGCGGCGCCGACCCGCTCGGCCACCGCCTCTACCTCGCCGCCGAGGAGCCCGAGGTGCTGCGCCGGGCGCGCTGGCTCATGGAGCCGGTCGACCAGCTGTCGATGCGCTTCACCGGGGTGGCGTCGGCCACGCCCGCGTCGATGGTGGCCGCGTGGCTCACCGACAACCGCAACCTCGACACGCTCGTCTACGACGACACGCTGCTCGACCTCGCCGGCGTCGACGCGTCGAAGCTGCCGCCGCTGCGACCCACAGCGTCGTTGATCGGCACGGTGCGCGAAGACATCGCCGACGGCCTCGGCCTCCCCGATGATGTCAAGGTCGTCGCCGGCACTCCCGACCTGCACTCGGCATCCGTCGGCGCGGGCACCGTCTTGGACTTTCAGACGCACATGGCGATCAGCTCCACGTCGTGGATCAGTTGCCCGGTGTCGTTCAAGAAGACCGACGTCGTGCACCAGATCGCCTCGATTCCCGGCACCGGCCCGCCGGGCTACCTCATCATCAACAACCACGAGACCTCGGGCGCGTGCCTGCAATGGTTGCGCGACAAGGTCATCGCTCCCGACGACAAGTTGGAGCACGGCGAGCGCCCTGCCTACGGTGCGCTCGTCGAGCTCGCCGCGTCGATGCCGCCGGGTTCGGGTGCTGTGATCTTCACGCCGTGGCTCACCGGCGAGCGCTCTCCAATCGACGACAAGAACGCGCGCGCCGGGTTCCATAACGTCTCGATTACGACCGACCGCGCCGCGATGGTGCGAGCTGTGCTCGAGGGCGTCGCCTACAACAACCGCTGGTTGCACGAAGGCGTCGAGAAGTTCGCGAAGCGGCGACTCGACCCGATCCGCGTGTTCGGCGGTGGCGCGCAGTCCGACCTGTGGTGCCAGATCCACGCCGACGTCATGGACCGCACGATCGAGCGTCTCGCCGACCCGATCCATACCGGCCTGCGGGGTGCCGCCCTCCTCGCCGGCATCGCGTTGGGTGACATCGATCGCGCGCGAGCACGGGACTATGCACCCATCGACGCCACGTTTACGCCCGATCCCAACGCGCGTGCCGAGTACGAACGCCTCTATCCCGAGTTCCCGAAGCTGTACAAAGCACAGAAGGACATGTTCCGCCGGCTGAATCGGCCCTCGAGAGTACGCGGCGTGTCGGTGAACCGTGGGCCGGACCGGCGTCAGTCGCCGATTGGCGGCGCATAGCCCGCGGGCAGACAGATCGTCTTGTACTCGAGGAAGGCCTGGAGCCCCTCGGGGCCGAGCTCGCGGCCCAGGCCCGATTCCTTGCAGCCGCCGAACGGCGCCGCGAACTCGAGCATGAAGCCGTTGACGGTGTACGTGCCGGTACGCACCTGCCTCGCGATGTCGATGCCGCGGTTCACGTCGGCGCTCCAGACGGAGCCCGACAACCCGTAGTTGGACTCGTTGGCGATGCGGACCGCGTCGGCGGGGTCGTCGTACGCGATCACCGCAAGCACCGGACCGAAGATCTCCTCCTGCGCGATGCGCATCGTGTTGTCGACGTCGACGAACACGCTGGGCTCGACGTACCAGCCGCGGTCGAGCCCCTTGGGCCGTCCGCCTCCGGTCGCGAGCTTCGCGCCCTCCTGCTGACCGACCTCGAGATAGCCCTCCACGCGATCGCGTTGCCGCTGCGCCACGAGCGGGCCGATCTCGGTTGCGGGATCGAGCGGATCGCCGACGGTCAGCGCCTCGACGGCGTCCACCAGATGGTCAACCACCTCTTGGTACCGATCACGCGACGCAAGGATCCGCGTCTGCGCGACGCACGCCTGGCCGTTGTTCATCGTCGCCGCGGGCAGGAGCCCCGGGATGACCTCGTCGAGGTTCGCGTCGTCGAGGATGATCGAAGCCGACTTGCCGCCGAGCTCCAGCGTGACGCGCCGGAGCTGCTCACCGCACAGGCCCGCGATGCGCTTGCCCGCGGCCGTGCTGCCGGTGAACGTGATCTTGTCGACGCCGGGATGGATGACGAGGTGCTCGCCGACTTCACGTCCGGCGGCGACGATGTTGAGCACACCCTTCGGGAGGCCCGCCTCTTGCAGCGCGGCTGCAAGGTCGTAAGCATCGAACGGCGTTTCCGGCGCGGGCTTGAGCACCATCGTGCAGCCGGCCGCCATCGCCGGCGCGAGCTTCAGCATCGTGACGAAGAGCGGCACGTTCCACGGCACGATCGCGCCGACGACGCCCATCGGCTCGCGGTGCACGAGGGCCGGGCCCATTACGCCGGCACGCAGCTCCTCGAACGGGAACTCATGCGCCAGGCCGGTGTAGTAGTCGAGCACCATCGTGGCCGAGAAGACCTGGCCCATCGTGCCCCAGCCGATCGGGGAGCCCATCTCCTCGGAGATCACGTGCGCGATGTCGTCCATGCGCGACAGGATGATGGCCGAGAGCTTGGCCATGACTTCGGCGCGCTCCGCGGGTGAGGTGCGCGGCCAAGGACCGTGGTCGAACGCCTCGCGTGCCGCGGCCACCGCGCGGTCGATGTCGGCGGTGGTGCCCTCGGGCACGCGGCCGAGCGACTGCTCGGTCGCGGGCGAGATCACCTCGATGGTGTCGCTGCCGCTCGGCGCAACCCATTCGCCGCCAATGAAGAGCTTGTCTTCGATGCGCATTTGCTGCTCCCTCGTGGTGCCGTCGGTGCATGGAGAGTAGGCGGCGCCGCTGCAGCGCGGCGAAAAGCCCAAATAGGGCCGATATCTCGGTTTGACGAGGCGAAACGGAGGGGACGTTTACTGGCATGAATGCCGCGATGCATCGCCACGGCCGGCCGCGACTGACCGGGTCGGTGTAACGCTCCGATGTGCTTCTCGGCCGAGGCTGACGTCGTGGCCGGGGTGGTGACGGGCGCCATCGGCATCGATGCGTTGCGACATGCACGCGAACCACAGCAACTCGCGCTCGCGTCGCTTCCCGTGTTGCTCGCAGTGCACGAGCTCGACGAGGCGTTCGTGTGGTGGGGCCTCCACGGACAGGTCGCACCGTCGACGGCTCGGGCCGCGCTCTGGGTCTACCTGTTGATCGCGTTCGTTGTGCTACCGGTGCTAGTACCGGCGGCAGTCATGCTCAACGAACCGGATGGCGGGAGACGACGGCTCATGGCCGTGTGCACCGCGGTGGGCGCCGTCGTCGCGTACACGCTGCTCTCGATCATCCTGCGCGCGCCGGTCAGCGCGGTGATCGATGGTCATCACATCGTCTACCGAACGGGCCTTGGGCACGACAGCGCGATCACGCCGCTGTACGTGATCGCGACGTGCACTCCGCTGCTCATCTCCAGCTACCGGCATCTCCGGCAGTTCGGGATCGCCAACCTGGTAGCCGTTGCGTTCCTCAGCTGGCTCGCCAACTCGGGGGTCACGTCACTCTGGTGCACATGGGCGGCAGTCGCCAGCGTGGTGATCGCCGTGCACCTGCGTGCCGTGAACGCGCCGCGTGTCGGAGCACAGTCACGGTCAGAACCACTGACGCCGCGTGACGAGATCAGTCGGGCTTGATGTTCTGGTTGAGCTTGAAGAAGTTCGTCGGGTCGTACTCGCGCTTGACGGCCTTGAGTCGCTCGTACTTCTCGGCGCCGTAGGCCTGCCTGACGCGTTCCTCGCCCTCCTCCATGAGGAAGTTCACATAGACGCTGGTGTGGTGGGGTGCGAGGGCTGACCAGTAGTCGCGAGCCCACTGGCGCTCGGCGTCGAAGCCATCGGCAGTCTGGCTGTTGCCGTTGATATTGAAGGTGAACCCCGCGTGACGGCCATTGAACGCCGTCTCGTCTTCGCCGACGCGTGCAACCGCGCCGCCCATCTGCCACAAGGCAATGCTGCTGACCGGTGACGTGATCCGGGCGCCGTAGTCGGCGACGATGTCGACGACGTCGTCGGTGAGCGCCGCGACGTCACAGGAGCGGACGTAGTACCACCAGCCGTGCCGGAACGACGGGTCGAACATCTGTTGGTGGACCAGGTAGGGCTTGGGTTGGCAGAGGTCGAGCACGGGTGTGCCGAACTCCTTGAGCGGGCGCACGACGCGCTCGCCGTCCTCGACCGGGCCGGCGTAACAGGCGACGACCGCGATGATGCGCTCGCCGACCAGCTCCGGGGGGACGACGGGCAGTGCCGGTGCCCTCCGCTGCACGACGATGGTCATGAGCTCGTCGGGGCAGTCG
>DASVIY010000284.1:0-3429 GCA_036386195.1 Acidimicrobiia bacterium
GTACGTGGCGGCGACCGGCACTTCGACGTCTCCGGCAGCGAGCAACGGCAGCACGTGGGCTTCGACTGCACGCGCCGCATCGGCTTTCTGCTCGAGCGGGCGCGCACGCAATGTCGAGCCGTGCAGCCGAGCCCGTTTTCCCATCAGCGTGAGCAGGTTGAGCTCGGTGGTCGCGCCGGAGCCGACACCGATCACCGCGATGCGACCGCCGATCGCCAGCGCGTCGAGATCGCCCGAGAGGTTGGGCGCGCCGACGAGCTCGAGGACGACGTCGAACGGCGCCTCGGCACCGAACTCGTCGGGAGCCACGACGACCACCGAGCCGGTCCGGGCGCCGATCGTGGCGACGTCGGCGCGCAGCGCCGCGTTGCGGACGGTCGCAGTGACGCGCGCTCCGGCGCGTGCTGCGAGCTGCACACCGGCGATGCCGACGCCGCCCGCGGCGCCGTGCACCAGCGCTCGCTCGCCCAGCGCGAGCCCGCACTGCGTGAACAGCGCGTCGTGCGCGGTCGTGAAGACCTCGGGAAAACCGCCGGCGGCGTCCCACGGCACACCCGCGGGCACTGCGAGGGCGACGCGTTCGTGGACGACCGCGAGCTCGGCTTGGGCTCCGCCCCCGACCACGGCCATGACCCGGTCGCCCGCCGAGAAGCGCTCGACCTCGGGTCCGGTCTCGATCACCTCGCCCGCCAGCTCGAGACCGGGGATGTCGGCCGCGCTCCCGGCGGGCGCGGGGTACAGACCGCGGCGCTGGAGCATGTCGGCGCCGTTCACACCCGCGGCACGCACTTCGACGAGCAGTTCGCCGCGGGCGGGATGCGGGTCGGGATGTCGGCGCCACTCGAGCCGGCCCTCGGTGATCGTGACCGCGTGCACCGCCGGACCCTACCGGGCCGCGGTCGATCAAGGTGTCGTCGAAGCCGTGACGCCGGGTGCCGTGCCCGCGGTCGCCCCTGGCGCGGTACCGCGCGAGTTGTCGCCGAACCCGGGCTGCGGCACGGGCACGGTGGCGGGCGGTGTGGTGCCCAGACCGGCGGCGCCCGCGAGCCATCGTGGGTCGACTGCGACGCGAGCGGTCGTGACCGGCGCGTTCGGCGCCTTGGAGTGTCCCGTGAACAGGTACGTGGGCACGACGTACACGGCCGCGGGCTCGGTGCCGACGACCACCATGAGCCCGAGCTGCACGCGCTCGATGAGCACGACGGGCCGTGCGCCATCGGGCACGGTCGTTCGACGTCCGGTCGAGGTGCCGGTGCCGGCGCGGACAAGCGTGTCGTACGCCGAGCGGACACTGCTGAGTGGGTAGTCACCGATATTTTCGAGATCGACGAGCAGGCCGTCGACGCGACTGATCGCGCCGGCCGGGCTCACGTCGAACGTCCACTCGAGCCCCGTCACGGCAATGTCGCCCACCAGCGGGGTCAACGTCACCGTGAAGCCGGCGGATGTGGTCTTCACCGCAGCGCGGGTGTGGGATGCCGGCACGCCCATCGCGTGCAGTGCGGAACGCGCTGTTGCCTCGGCCGACGACGAGGTCGCGGGTGCGGAGGACGGTGGAGCCGACGGGGTCGTCGTTCCCGGCACCGAGGTTGTGGTTGTCGGCGGCTCACAGCCGGGAGGAGGCGGATAGATCTGGATGCAGACGCTCCCGCCACTGAGTGGAGCGCTCGGCGTGGCGATCGCGCGTGTCAGATGCACAGACCAGCTCGTGGGGGTCGCCGTGACCTCGAAGGTCACTCCGGTCGCGGTCGCGCGCCACCCCCCGCCTTCGGACGGCTGCACACTGCCCAACCCGAGTGCCTTCGACATGCGCGACGCGTCGGCGCGCGTCAACGGCGTGGGCCGCAGCTGGTACACGGTCGCGTGGCCGCGCAGCTCCGGCAGTGTGGTCGCGAGCCGGTACTCGGCCGACGCACCCGCGCCGCTGCTGCGGTTGTTGTCGACTTCCGTCGAAGTGAGCGACAGCGCGTCGAGAGCGCGCCCCGACCGTCGATGCACGACGACGGCGACCACGACGATCACGAGGATCAAACCGAGCGCCACCGCCCCGGCGGTCGTCCCCCGTGGCCATCGAGCGCGGAACCGGTCACGACTTGTGGGCTCGGTCACGGAGCCTCCCTTGCGCCAAGGCTAGGTCGGTGCAGGCACGACCCAAGCGCAGGCACCGGTGGCACCGCGGCTAGCTTGCGGCCATGCCTCCCGTTCGTCACGAGCCCGGCAACCTGGTGTTCGTAGACGACGAAGGGGAGCGCGTCACCCTCGACGGCGGTGAGGCGCAGTCCCTCTTCGCGTTGACCGGCAGCCTCGATGCCGCGACGGTCTCCGCGTGCCCGACATGTCGGAGCCGCGTCGTCGCGGTGGTCGCGCTCGTCGACCTGCTCGATGTGTCAGCGCCCCACCAGCGTGCGGTCGACCTGTTCGCGCTCGCGGAGAACGCACCGACGCTGCATCTCTACGTCATCGACGAGGGCACATCGTGTCACCATGACGACTGGCGCGATCCCGGCTTCACGGAATGGTCCGAGGCTGTGCCCGACCCGCCCGCGCTGCGCCGGCGGTCGCTGTAGCTCAGGTCGCGAACTCGAGCAGCGCCGCGAACGAATCCCGGAAGCAGTCCATCAGTGCCGCGGGATCGCTGATCGCCACCGGGTCGAGATTGACGCCGAGATCGAGCGAGCCGCGATAGGTCATCATGGTGACGTTGAGCGCGCAACCGGTGCGGGGGCCCATGGGATAGTTGGCCGCGATGCGCGCGCCACCCATGTACAGATCGACCGGGCTTCCGCGCAGGTTGGACGTCGCGAAGTCGATGGTGCGGGCCTGACTGCGGGTGACCGCGACGAGCACCGCCGTGGGAAGCGACGACAACATGCCGGCAAGCGATCCTGCAGCGCCGAGCGCAGGTTCGTGCTTCACGGTGAGAAGCCGCTCGCGCACCAGGCAGAAGCGCGCGGCGGGATCTTTGGGGCGCACCGGCACGACGATGCGTGTCGGCACGAAGGCGTTGCCGGCGGTGTGATCGCCCTTCTTTCGGACGCTGACCGCCATTGCCATCCGAAGCTCGTCGCTCGGCTTACCCATCAGGTCGTGATAGGTGCCGAGGCCTCCCGCAACGGCGGTCACGAAGAGGTCGTTGAGACTGCCGCCGAGTTTCCTCGCGGCGGCTTTCGCCTCGTCGAACGGCACTTGCATCACTTCGAAGCGCCGGCCGAGCGATCGGTCGCGGAGCAGGCTGGAGCGCGCCGAATCCGTGACCAGCACCTGCCGATGGACTGATCCCGCGAGCGCAACGGCGCCCGCAACGGCCGGTGCGATCTCACGCGGGTGTGTCGCGAGATGCGCGGCGGAGCCGAGGCCCTGCCGGGCCATGCCGAGCGGTTGCCGGAGCGCGAACCCGACCGCGTCGGCGACCACCTCGAGCGGTGAGGT
>DASVIY010000285.1:0-3221 GCA_036386195.1 Acidimicrobiia bacterium
TCGTCGAGCGCGTCGAGGGTGTACCGGGTGAGCTCGACCTCGTGGCTGCGCACGTCGTCCATCCCGAGCGCCTCGAGGTACTCGACGGCCGCGCCGAACCCGATGGCCTCGGCGATCGCCGGGGTTCCGGCCTCGAACTTCCACGGCAACTCGTTGGGAGTGAAGCCGTCGAGGCGCACGTCGCGGATCATCTCCCCGCCACCCATGAACGGGGGCATCGCCTCGAGTAGCTCGGCGCGGGCCCACAACGCGCCGATGCCGGTGGGACCGAGCATCTTGTGCGACGAGAACGCGATGAAGTCGGCGTCCCAGGCTTGCACGTCACACGGAAGGTGCGGCACCGACTGGCATGCGTCGACCAGCACCTGCGCGCCGGCCGCGTGCGCGGCGTCGGCAAGCGGGCGGATGTCGTTGATCGTGCCGAGCACGTTGGACATCGACGACACCGCGAGCAGCTTTGCCCCGTCGAGGAGGCGGTCGAGGTCGGTGAGGTCGAGGCGGAAATCGGGCGTGAGCGGAATCCATCGCAACTCGACGCCGCGCTCGGCGGCGAGAATGTGCCACGGGACGACGTTCGCGTGGTGCTCCATCTGCGTGAGCACGATCGCGTCGCCGGCAACGAGATTGGCGCGCGCCCACGAATAGGCAACGAGGTTGATCGCTTCCGTCGCGTTGCGCACGAACACGATCTCGCGTGTCGCGTGTGCGTTGAGGAACCGCGCGACCTTGGCCCGAGCCTTCTCGAAGGCGGCAGTCGACTCCTCGGCGATTGTGTAGACGCCGCGGTGGACGTTGGCGAAATAGTTGCGATAGCAGTCGTCCATCGCATCGAGCACGGCGTTCGGCTTCTGTGACGACGAGGCGGAGTCGAGGTACACGAGCGGCTTGCCGTTCACCTTGTGCCGGAGGATCGGGAAGTCGGCCTTGATGCGCTCGACATCGAGGGCCGTCATGGCGCGACCTCGGCGCTGCGGAACGCGTCGAAGCCGTCGGTCTCGAGCTGCGCCGCGAGCTCGGGGCCGCCGGACGCGACGATGCGACCGTCGATGAGGATGTGCACCGCGTCGGGCGTGAGGTACTGGAGGATCCGCCGGTAGTGCGTGATCAACAGGATGCCGAGCCCGGGCCTCGCGTCGCGCACCTCGTTGATGCCGTTGGCCACGATGCGGAGCGCGTCGATGTCGAGCCCGGAGTCGGTCTCGTCGAGGATCGCGAGGTCGGGTTCCATGAGTGCCATCTGCAAGATCTCGTTGCGCTTCTTCTCGCCGCCCGAGAAACCCTCGTTGAGATACCGGTCCTGAAACCGGTCGTCCATGCCGAGGCGCTTGGTCCAGTCGATGAGCGCCATGCGTACTTCGAGCACCGAGAGGTCGTCGATACCCTTGCGGGCCGCGAGCGCCTGACGCAAGAGATTGAGCACATTGACGCCCGGGATCTCCTGCGGGTGCTGGAAGCCGAGGAAGACGCCGCGAGCAGCCCGCTGGTCGGTGGGCAGCATCGTGAAATCCTCGCCCTTGAAACGGATGCGTCCGGCGGTCACCTCGTACGCAGGGTTGGCGAGCAGCGTGTTGGCGAGCGTCGACTTGCCCGAGCCGTTGGGGCCCATGAGCGCGTGGATCTCGCCGGCCCGCACCGTGAGCGACAGACCCCGCAGAATCTCTTGGCCCTCGACCGAGACGTGGAGGTCGTCGAGCTCCAGCAACGGTTCCGGCGCCGGTGATGGCGTCATGGAACGCGATTCTAATAACACTACGGACGTAGTGGAAATCCGACGGCGCGGCTCGCGCGCGGGTCTCGTCGAGCGTTCCGAACCGTCACGGCGGGTTGACGACCTGCTCGCAGCAGCGTGTAGTACCGGCGGGAGAGCTCTGTCCACACGCCGTGCAATGTGTCGACGACGGGTAGCGAGCCGGCCAGGAGCGCGCGGTCTGTGCGATCGTCATGAGTGACCCGTAGACATCGCCCACATCGTCGCGCGGCGATGTGGCAGATCAACACCCGGACGCGCGCAGAGGTGGCCGGGCTTCGATACCGTTCGAGCCATGCCGCAACCGTGGACGAGAACGGCGAGCGCGTCGCTGGGCGGTGAGCCCGGCAGCGTCACGCTCGTCGAGGGTCCCGCGTTCTCCATCTCGTCGCCGTCCGGCGACATGTTGCCGGGCCTCCCGCACGGGTTGTTCTTCCGCGACACCCGCTTCGTCTCCGAGATGCGGCTGCGGGTGAACGGCCAGTGGGCAGAGCCGCTCGCGGCGACCAGGACCGACCCGTTCAGCGGCACGTTCGTGCTGCGCGACCCGCCGCGAGGCGGACGTGCCGACTCGCACCTGATGTTGTTCCGGCACCGTTACGTGGGCCGCGGGATGCGCGAAGACCTGGTCGTGCGCAACTACGGCGAGGAGCCGGCGTTCTGCTCCATCGAGCTGTCGATCGCCTGCGACTTCGCGGACCTCTTCGAGGTGAAGGAGGGGCGGATCGACAAGGCGGGTGAGCTGGGGGTACAGGCAACCGACGGGAGGCTCACGTTCACGTACGAGCGGGGCAGGTTTCGCCGGGCGACGGCCGTCAACTTCTCGCAGCCGCCGAGGTTCGACGACACGATCTGTGCGTACGAGGTGATCGTGCCGGCGCGAGGCGAGTGGTCGACGTGCATCCAGGTCACCCCGGTGATCGACGGTCAGGAGATCACGCCCCGCTATCTGTGCGGCCATCCGGTGGGGCGTGCCACGCCCGTCGAGCGGCTCGAGACGTGGCGGCGCAACTTGCCGAAGATCACGACCGACCATGACACGTTCGGCGAGTTGCTCGACCAGTCGACCGAGGACCTGGCCGCGCTGCGTCTTTTCGATCCCGAGTACTCCGGCGCCACGGTCGTCGCTGCGGGCGCGCCGTGGTTCATGACGCTCTTCGGTCGCGACTCACTGCTCACGTCGTGGATGGCGATGATGATCGACTCCGATCTCGCGCTGGGCACGCTGCAGACGCTGGAGCGCTTCCAAGGCAAAGAGGTTGATCCGGTCACCGAGGAAGAGCCCGGCCGCATCCTGCACGAGATGCGATTCGGCGAGAGCGCCGAGCTGTCACTCGGAGGCGGCCGGATCTACTACGGCAGTGTCGACGCGACGCCGCTGTTCGTGATGCTCCTCGGCGAGCTCGGCCGCTAGGGCAACCGGCGCGACGCGGTCGACGCGCTCCTGCCCCCCGCGGACCGCGCGCTCGCGGGG
>DASVIY010000286.1:0-2398 GCA_036386195.1 Acidimicrobiia bacterium
CGACGATCTGCGCGAGCACGCCGCCCATCGAGACACCCATTACGTGGGCGCGCTCCACCTGCTCCGTTTCGAGCACGGCAACCGCGTCGAGCGCCATCTGTTCGAGGTCGTAGGGGCCGGACGGGCGTCCCGACTGGCCGGTGCCCCGGTTGTCGAGCGCGTAACACCGGTAGTGGCGACCGAAGGCCATGCGCTGGAGCGCCCAGCCGCGCGAATCGATACCGAGACCCTGGATCATGAGGAGCGGCTCGCCATCGCGTTTGCCCCACACGTCGTAGGCGATGTCGACGCCGTCAGCGGCTTGCAGGTGCTTCACGAGGCGGCCCCCAAGCGCTTCGTACCCGCTCGCGACCCTAGTGCTCGCGAGCGCGAACCCAATGTAGCCCACAGTGAGCGCGTGGAACGCAACGTGCCGCGACCTCGCCCGTCCGGGGACGTCGCCCCACAAATCCCCTGATACGCGCGGCCCCGCCGGGCGCGGTCAGCCCAGCAGTGCCTCGACGGCCTCACGGGTCAGCTCGCCCAGCTCTGCCGCACCGACGGGCTCTGCCGCGCCGAGGCCGGCGGCAAGCTCGATGGGCTCGCCGAACGCGACCCGCCACGGCCGCACGGGAAGGCCGAGGGGCCCGACCGGCGAGACGGCGACCGGGATCACCGGGAAGCCGGCACTCGCGCCGAACAACGCCCGCGGCGGCTCACCCGCGCCGATGCGCAGCCATGTGGGCGTGAGCGGCGCGACCACGAGGTATCCGGCACGCAGAGCGGCGGCGACGTCATCGCCGCGAGACGCGATCGCACCGAGCTTCGTAAGCACGGGACCGATCAGCGGCAGTGACGGTGCCCCGACGACCCGGGCGCGGCGGCCGGCGATTTCGCGCACGGCAACCGTGATTGCAGCCGGCTCCACGATGCCCAGGCCGCGGTTGGCAATCAAGAGCGCTGCACCCGACCGCGGAATGCGCTCCGGGTACACGACGTCGACGCGCACAACCGCGCTGACGAACGGCGCGCAGAGATCGTTCAGCTGTCCGTCGCCACCGAAGGGGTCGATCGGGAAGCGCCCGTCGAGCCTGCGCCGCAACGACGCGCCGACCGACTCGCGCGCATGCACCCGGTCGTCGTCATATCCGAACGCCGCACCGCGTTCGCCGGCAGTGACAGTCATATGCAGTCTCCACTCATGGCCCGTGCGGCCCGACCGGCGTCAATCACGATCAAGCCACCGCCTCGGTCGGGCGCAGCGCCGTGACCGTGGCCCACTCATAGAGCTCGGCGCACACCTCCTGCGTCGAGCGCATGGGCGCGAGCCCGAGCGCCTCGATCGCGCGACTCCCGTCGGCGGTGCGGCCGCGCTGCATGAGCTCGAGCACATGCGGCGGCACCGGCGCGCCCGCGAGCTCCGCGACGCGACACGCCAGCTTCCACGACGGGCCGAGCATCGGCACCGGCACACGCCCGCCGAGGCGCACGACCTGCCACGGGCTGGCGGCACCAGGACCCACGATGTTGAGCGGACCGTCGTAGCCCCGGCACAGCGCTTCGACCATCGCGCGCGCCGCATCTTCCTGATGCAGCAGCGAGAACGGCGGGTCGGCGAGCGCGGGAACCGGCACCGCCGGCAGTCGCAGCAAACGACCCAACGGGCTCGGCACATGCGACCCCACCACCGGCGCCATCCGCAGCAACGACACGGGGATGCCATGGCCCCGCCCGAGGCCGGTGGCGATGGCCTCGACCTCGAGGCACGTGCGGCCGTACGGTGTCGTCGGCGCCGGTTGGACGCTCTCGTCCGGTACCGCGGGACGACCGGGTCCACGCCCGTAGACGGTGAGGCCGCTGCGCACGGCGACGCGCAGGAGCCGGCCACCGCGGGCAGCGGCCTCGAGCGCGACAAGGGTGCCGGACGCCGTGGCCTCCGCCGCCTCACGTTGATCAAGCCGTGAGTCGGGCTCGTAGACGCCATAGTGCGCGACGACCGTGGGCGCGTAGTCGGTTACGAACGCGGCGAGCTTGTCGCTATCGCGCGGATCGATACGACGGAACTCACTGCGGAGCAACCGGCGGCGCGGGGGCACGAAGTCGACGCCGACGATCTCGTCGACGTCGCTGCGTTGCTCGAGGAGCTGCGCAACCCGCGTGCCGAGCTCTCCGCCCATGCCCGTGACCAGCACGCGCATCTCAGCCGTCCTCCTCGAACCCGAAGCCCGCTTCGGTCCGCAAGTGGGGAAACAAGATCACTTCCCGGATCGACGATACGCCCGCGAGCAGCATCACCAGCCGGTCGATCCCGATTCCTAGCCCGCCACACGGAGGCATCCCGTACTCGAGCGCCCGCACGTAATCATCGTCGATCTCGTTGGCTTCGAGGTCGCCGGCAGCAGCGAGCGCGGCCTGGGCC
>DASVIY010000287.1:0-17956 GCA_036386195.1 Acidimicrobiia bacterium
TCGAAGGCGAGCGTGTTGACGGCGAGCAGCGAATAGAACCAGCCCCGTGTCTGGTCGATGCCTTCGGCGATGAAGTCGGCGGGGAAGCGCCGTTCGAAGAGCTCTTCGTGCTCGAACGGGTAATGGAACTGGGCGGCGGGCATCGAACCGGTGTCGAACCACGCATCGAGGACCGGCTCGAGCCGTGTCGCGCGCTTGCCGCACGCAGGGCAGGTGATCGCGAGCTCGTCGACATACGGACGGTGCAGGTCGAGCTCGCTCAGATCGCGGCCCGCGAGCTCGCTCAGCTCGGCGACGGAGCCGACGCACGTGTCGGCGCCACACTCGCAGCGCCAGACGGGCAGTGGCGTGCCCCAGTACCGGTCGCGCGACAGCGCCCAGTCGACATTGTTGGCCAGCCAGTCGCCGAAGCGGCCGTGCTTGATGTGCTCCGGGTGCCAGCCGATCCGCTCGTTTTCCTCGAGCAGCTCCGCCTTGTGCGCCGACGTCTGCACGAACCACGTGCGCTTGGCCCAGTAGATCAGCGGCGTGTGGCAACGCCAGCAGTGCGGATACGAGTGCGTGTAGTCGACGACGCGCTCGAGCCGGCCTGCGTCGGCGAGCGCGTCGATGATCGCAGGGTCGGCATCCTTGACGAACTGGCCTGCGTACGGCGGCACGGTCGCGTCGAAACGGGCGCTCGCGTCGACCGGGTTGAGCATCGGCAGGCCTTCGGCCTCGCCGACTTCGCGGTCGACCTCGCCGAATGCCGGCGCGAGGTGCACGATGCCCGAGCCGTCCTCCACGGTCACGAAGTCGGCCATGACGACGCGGCTTGCTGCCGGGTCGAGCGGGAGAAAATCGAACGGGCGCTCGTAGTGGGCCCCGACGAGATCCGTCACCGGCACCGGGCCGACGACCTCGGCGTCGTCGCCGAGCACCGCCGCGACCCGAGACGCGGCGAGCACCAGGTCGCGGCGACCGTCCACACCACGGACACGCACGTACTCGACGTCGGACCCCACCGCGGCGGCGACGTTGGAGATCAGCGTCCATGGCGTGGTGGTCCAGACGAGCAGGTCGAAGTCGCGGCCGTCGACCGGGAAGCGCACGTACACCGACGGCTCGGTGACGTCTTCGTAACCGAGCGCGACCTCGGGGCTCGACAGCGCCGTGCCGTCGCGCCCGCAGTAGGGGACGACCTTGAAGCCCTCGTAGACGAGGCCCTTGTCCCAGAGCTGCCGGAAGATCCACCAGACACTCTCGATATAGCTGTTGGACAGCGTCCAGTACGCGTCGTCGGTGTCGATCCACATGCCGATGCGCTCCGTGAGCACGGCGAAGTCGTCGACATAGCGGTGCACCGACTCTCGGCAGCGCTGGTTGAACGCCTCGATCCCGTACTCCTCGATCTGGGCCTTGCCCGAGAACCCGAGCTCGCGTTCGACCTCGAGCTCGACGGGGAGGCCGTGGCAGTCCCAGCCGCCCTTGCGCGCCACGTAGCTGCCGCGCATCGTGTGGAACCGCGGGTAGATGTCCTTGAAGACCCGCGCCCAGACGTGGTGGGTGCCGGGACGGCCGTTCGCCGTGGGCGGACCCTCATAGAACACCCATTCGGGCGCGCCCTTGCGGCGGCGCATGCTCCGGGCGAACACGTCCTCGTCGCGCCAGCATTCGAGCAGCCGTCGCTCGAGCGCGACGAGGTCGAAGTCACTGGTCACCGGTCGGAACGGCATAGCGCCGTAGAGTACCGGCCGACCCTCCGGATCCCGGGAGGCGTAATGGCAGGTGTGACCGATCTCTACGACGTCGTCGACGATGCCGTCGTGCTCCATGTGCACGTGCAGCCGGGCGCGGGGCGCAGCGCCATCGTCGGACGCCACGGCGATGCCCTCAAAGTTCGAGTCGCGGCGCCGCCCGTCGACAATCGTGCGAACGACGCCGCGGGCGCGATACTCGCCGAGACCTTTGGCGTGAAGCGCGGCGCCGTGGAGTTGATCGCGGGTCAGAAGTCGCGCATCAAGCGCTTCCGTATCCGCGGGCTCGACCTCGACGAGATCGAAGGCCAGGTGCACCAGATCCTGGCCGATGCCGAGGAGCGGGTCGGCGAGCCTCGGCGCAAGCCACGTTGAACGGGCCGGGGCTGCGCCCTACACTCCTGCGCTTCCCGGGGCCGATCCGCCCCATTCTCTGAGAGGCACGATGGCCAAGGCTCCGGTCAAGACCAGCGGCAAGAAGGCCGTTACGAAGAAGGTGCCCTCCAAAACGACACGCGCGGCCGGTACGAAGGCCGCGCGCACAGTGAAGAAGGCCCCGGCCAAATCATCGGCGCGGGCCCGGGCCACGAAACCCGCCGCACGCAAGGGCGCCGCGAAGAAGCCGGCGCCGGCCAAGCGCGCCGCGAAGCGCGGGCCGGCTCACAAGCCGTCGGCGGGCAGCAAGACGGCCAAGAAAGCGGTCGCGAAGAAGACGGTCGCGAAGAAACCTGCCAAGAAGACGGCGACCAAGAAGGCGGCGACGAAGACGAAGGCGGTCGCGAAGACGGCTCCGCCGGCCAAGGCCGTGAGCCAGTTCATCCCGCTGAAGAAGCCGCAGCGCAAGAACACGATCATCTGCCCACTGTCGGGCTTCGAGGTCAAGGCCGAGAAGCCGACACTGGGCGAGGCCACGCTCGCCCGCCTGCGCGAGAAGCTGGAGGAGGAGCGCGCGCGTCATCTCTACCAAGCCGAGGAGCTCGCGGCCGAGGCGGAGCAGCTCGCGACCGAACGGGATCAGGGCGACACGCAGTTCGACGAGGAATCCGGCGAAGGCGACACGGTCAACGTCGAGCGCGAGCGCGACCTCCTGCTGTCGGCATCGGCGCGCGCGGCCGTCGAAGCGATCGACCGGGCGCTCGACCGGATGAAGGCGGGCACCTACGGCCTGTGCGTCCCGGCCGGACGCCGCATCTCCCTCGAGCGCCTCGAGGCCATCCCGTACGCCGAGGAATGCGTCGACTGCAAAGCCCGTGCCGAACGCCGTCGCTAGCGAGCCTGAGCCGCTGACCTCCACGAGTCGCAGCCGCGCGCCGCTCGTCATCGGCATCTTCGTGGTCGTCGTCGCGCTGGACCAACTCTCGAAAGCGTGGATGGTCGCACGGCATTCGTTCGACCCGGTGTCGATCTGGGGTACGTCGATCGAGTTTCGCCTGAGCCGCAACTCCGGCAGCGCGTTCAGCTTCTTCCGCGGCTTCACGCCCCTACTTGCCGTGCTCGCCGTCGCCGTCGCCGTGTTCCTGATCCGCGCGGTGCGGCGCACGCAGGACCGGGTGATGCTGGTCGCGCTCTCGTTGGTGCTGGCGGGCGCGGTCGGCAACCTGTGCGATCGACTGTTTCGCGCACCCGGTGTCCTTTCCGGCGCGGTGGTCGACTTCATCAAGGTGAGCCGCTGGCCGACGTTCAATGTCGCAGATTCGGCCATCACGGTCGGCGCGCTGCTGCTGCTCGTGTGGGGCTGGCGCGGCGCCGGCCACGAGACGCCCGACGCGGGCCACGAGGCGCCCGACGCTCCGTGAACGAGGCGCTGCCGGTGCCGCCGGCGCTGGCCGGCGAACGGGTCGACCGGGCGGTTGCACTGCTGACGGGATGGAGTCGGGCCGAGGTGCAGGCGCTCGTGCAAGCCGGCTCAGTGCTCGTCGACGGCACGCCGGTCGCGAAGAGCCGGCGGCTCGAAACCGGCGAGGTGATCGAGCTGCTCGGCGAACCCGAAGCTGCGGCCGGGCCGCCGGGACCCGAAGCCGTCCCCCTCGAGGTCCGTTACGAGGACGACGACGTGATCGTCATCGCGAAGCCGGCCGGCCTCGTGGTGCATCCCGGCGCCGGGCATGCGGGCGGCACGCTGGTCAACGGCCTGCTCGCTCGGTACCCCGAGCTGGTCGACGTCGGCGACCGCGCCCGACCGGGGATCGTGCACCGTCTCGACCGTGACACGAGCGGGCTGCTCGTCGTCGCCCGTTCGGCGGCGGCGTACGACGCGCTGGTCGGTGCGCTCGAACGACGCGAGCTCGAACGCCGCTACGACGCGCTCGTGTGGGGACGCCTCGACGCGCCGCGTGGTGTGATCGACGCGCCGATCGGTCGTTCCGCGAGCCGGCGCACCCGCATGGCGGTGCGGGACGACGGCCGCGAGGCGCGCACCGTCTACGAAGTCGTGCGCGCGTACGACAAGCCGGTCGTGAGCCGCCTCGATTGCCGGCTCGAGACGGGGCGTACCCACCAGGTGCGGGTGCACCTGAGCGCGATCGGCCATCCGATCGTCGGTGACAACGCGTATCGCGGCGGGCGCCCGGGCATCACCCTCGACCGCCCGTTCCTGCACGCCACCGCCCTCGGCTTCGCCCACCCGGTAACGGGCGAATGGCTCCGCTTCGAGGAGCCACTACCGACGGATCTGCAATCCGTCCTCGACATCCTCGGCTAACAGCTGCTCAACCCGCTCCACGTTGTGCAATCGGTGCCCCTGTAGGGCACCTGATTGCACAAACGCAATGCGGTTCAGCCGGCGTCGGGGATTGCGCCGGGGTGGCCGATGCGGGTGCGTTCGACGAGCTCGGCCAGGGTGTAGCCGTCGAGCAGCTTGCGCATCTCGTCGGACACGCCGACCCACACCTCTTGCAGCATGCAGTGACCCTCGCAGTGGTCGTGCTCCTCCATCAACGTGGTCATCGGCCCGTCGACCGCAGTGAGGATCTCGGCCAGCGTGATCCTCGACGGCTCGCGCGCGAGCACGTAGCCGCCGCCCACGCCGCGCTTCGAGCGCACCAGCCCCGCACCCTTGACGGCGAGCAGGATCTGCTCGAGGTACGGCTGGGGGAGATTGGTGCGCTCCGCGATCTCCTTCACCGACGTGGGGCGGTCGGAGCTGTGCAGCGCCAGCGAGAGCAACGCACGAGCCGCGTAGTCGCCGCGCGTCGAGACCTTCATGCCGCGCGCCGCACGCGGCCGAATGGATGCGTCATCACCCCCCATGGTCGCATGCGGGCGGCCGACCGGCGAATACCCTGGGCTCATGGATCCGCTTCGTCCCGACTACGGCGGTGCATGTATTACGGGCATCATCCCGGCGATCGTCGGCGATCGGCCGATGCCCGGAATGCCCGCCGTGGTCGCCGACGCGTCGGCGGTGGTGCTGTTGCTGGTCGACGGCCTCGGCTGGCAGGCCGTCGAGGCGCACCGCAGCTTGTTGCCGGCGATCGGCAGCCTCGAAGGCGGTCCGATCACCACGGTGGCGCCGTCCACCACTGCCAGCGCGCTGACCTCGATCACCACCGGCCTGGCGCCGTCCCAGCACGGTCTGGTCGGGTTCCGGATGCGGGTCGACGACGGTGTGCTCAACGTGTTGCGCTGGCAGAGCAGTGCCCGGCGCAATCCCGATCCGTTCCTGGTGCAGCGGCATACGGCGTTTCTCGGCCGGCCCGTGCCGGTCGTGACCAAGAGCGATTTTCGCCATACCGCGTTCACCGACGCGCAGCTTCGCGGTGGTCGCTTCATCGGGTGGAGCGCGGTGTCGTCGCTCGTCGAGCACTGCCGGCAACTGGTCGCGGAGGGAGAGAAGTTCGTCCACGCGTATTACCCGGGCGTCGATTCGGTCGCGCACCAGTTCGGCTTGTTCAGCCCCTTCTATCTGGCGGAGCTGCAGGCGGCCGACCACCTGGTCGAGGCCGTGCTCGATGCGTTGCCGGCTTCGGCCGTCCTCCTCGTGACCGCGGACCACGGCCAGGTGCACGTGGGTGACAACTGGGTCGAGCTTCCCGAGCTCGAGCCGATGATCGACGTGCAGGCCGGCGACGCGCGATTCCGCTACCTCTACGCGCGCAAGGGCGCCGCCGCCGAGCTCGCCGCTGCCGCCCACTCGACCGTCGGTCACCAGGCCTGGGTGCTCACGCGCCAGCAGCTCTTCGACGAGGGTTGGCTCGGCCCGTCGCCCGAAGGATCGATCGGCCGGCGCGTCGGCGACGTCATCCTCGCGGCGCGCGAGCCCGTCGGGTTCGTCGACCCGGCACTGCCGAAGGAGCGCACGCTGCTGGCGATGCACGGCTCGCTCACGCCCGACGAGATGCTCGTGCCCCTCCTCGCGGGCCGGGGTCGGGGGGACGGCCGGGCCGGCTGACCGCACCTTCTTGCGAACTCGGCCGCACGGCTCGGCGAGTCGTGTATGGTCGAATGACATCGATGTGATTCTCCACAGCACCGTCCACAGCACCTGTGGATGACGGCTCGGAGACGGGGGAGTGGGCGCGGCGCTATGGGCGGCTCGTTCGTGCATCTGCATCTGCACACCGAGTTCTCGATGCTCGACGGCGCGGCCCGTATCGGTGACGTCGTGGCCACCGCCGCGGCCGACGGCCAGCCCGCGATCGGCATCACCGATCACGGCAACATGTTCGGCGTTCTCGATTTCTACCGCGCCGCGCGCAAGGCGGGGCTCACACCCGTCATCGGCACCGAGGCGTACTTCGTCACCACGAGCCGGTTCGACCGGCCCCGGCGCGCCGACCACGAGATCTTCCACCTCACGCTGCTCGCCGAGACCAACGAGGGCTACCGCAACCTGATCAAGGTGTCGTCGCATGCCTACCTCGACGGCTTCTTCTCCAAGCCGCGCGTCGACTTCGACCTGCTCGAGCGCCACCATGCCGGGCTGATCGCGACCACCGGATGCCTCGGCGGCGCCGTGTGCCAGGCGCTGCTCAAGGGCGACTACACCGGCGCACGCGACTACACCGCGCAGTTCCAGGAGATCCTCGGGCGCGACTCGTTCTTCATCGAGCTGCAGGACCACGGCCTCCCCGAGCAGCGCGAGGTCAACCCGATGCTCGTGAAGCTGGCCCAGGAGCTGCACGCGCCGCTGCTCGCGACCAACGACAGCCACTACACGCACAAGGAGGACGCCGCCGCGCACGACGCGTTGCTGTGCGTGCAGACCGGCGCGACCAACGACGATCCGAAGCGCTTCAAGTTCGACGCCGAGGAGTTCTACTTGAAGAGCGCGGCGGAGATGCGCCACCTCTTCGCCGACTATCCCGAGGCGTGCGACTCCACGTTGTTGATCGCGGAGCGGGCCAACGTCGAGATCGAGTTCGGCAAGCCGAAGCTGCCGTCGTTCCCGGTGCCCGAAGGCCACGACGAAGACACGTATCTCGCGGAGCTCGCGCTCCAGGGTGCCAAGGAACGCTACGGCCACTCGCCGCCGCTGCACGTGCTCGAGCGAATCGAGTTCGAGCTCGACGTGATCCGCGACATGGGCTTCTCCGCGTACTTCCTCGTCGTGTGGGATCTCGTGCGCTACGCGAAGTCGAACGGCATTCGCGTCGGGCCCGGCAGGGGGAGCGCGGCGGGGTCGTGCGTCGCGTACTGCCTGCGCATCGTCGACATCGACCCGATCAAGTACGACCTGCTGTTCGAGCGGTTCCTCAACCGCGGTCGCAAGCAGATGCCCGACATCGACATGGACTTCGACGAGCGGTACCGCGGCGACATGATCAAGTACGTGGCCCAGCGGTACGGCTGGGACCACGTCGCCCAGATCGTGACCTTCTCCACGATCAAGGCGCGTGCTGCAGTGCGCGACGGCTCACGTGTCCTCGGGTACCCCTACATCGTCGGCGACAAGATCGCCAAGCTCATGCCGGCGCTGATCATGGGACGCGACACGCCGCTGCGCGCGTGTCTCGACCATGTGCCCGGCTTCGAGGACGGCTACCGGATGGCCGCCGACCTGCGCACGCTCTACGAGACTGATGCCGACGCCAAGCGTGTCATCGACGTGGCCCGTGGCCTCGAGGGGCTGCGGCGCCAGGACGGGATCCACGCCGCGGCGGTGGTGATCACCCGGGAGCCGCTCACCGAGTATCTGCCCATCCAACGCAAGCCCGAGCCCGGCGGCGACATCGAAGACGCGCCGATCGTCACGCAGTACGAGATGCACGGCGTCGACGACCTCGGCCTGCTGAAGATGGACTTCCTCGGCTTGCGCAACCTCTCGGTGATCGAGCGCACGCTCGAGCTCGTCGAGGAGTCCGGCGGCGAGCGGGTCGACATCGACAACGTGCCGCTCGACGACCCCAAGACGTTCGAGATGCTGCGCATCGGCGATTCGATCGGTGTGTTCCAGCTCGAGGGTGGCCCGATGCGCGCCCTGATGCGCTCGCTCGCGCCCACCACGTTCGAAGACGTGTACGCGCTCGTGGCCCTCTACCGCCCCGGGCCCATGGCCGCCAACATGCATGCCGACTACGCCGACCGCAAGAACGGTCGCAAGCCGGTCACCTACTACCACGAGTCGCTGCTCGAGATCCTCGAGCCCACCTACGGGCTGATGATCTACCAGGAGCAACTGATGCGCGTCGCGCAGAAGCTCGCCGGGTACTCGTTGGAAGAGGCCGACAACCTCCGCAAGGCGACGGGCAAGAAGAACCGATCGATGCTGGGCGCGATCGAGCGCCGGAAGTTCGTCGACGGCTGCATCACGCAGGGCCACACCCCCGAGTTCGGCGAGAAGTTCTTCGACATCATCGAGCCGTTCGCCGACTACTCGTTCAACAAGTCGCACTCGGTCGGATACGGGCTCGTGGCGTACCAGACCGCGTACTTGAAGGCCAACTACCCGAAGGAGTACCTCGCCGCGCTGCTCACGAGCGTGAAGGGCGACAAGGACCGTTCGGCCGTCTATCTCAACGAGTGTCGCCAGATGGCGATCCCGGTGCTGGTACCCGACGTCAACGCGTCCGACTCCGACTTCGTGGTGCGCGACGACTCGATCCGGTTCGGGCTCTCGGCCGTGCGCAACGTCGGTGAGGGCCTGGTCCGCCTCATCTTGGCGGCGCGCGACGAAGGCGGCCCGTTCGGCGACTTCTACGACTTCTGCGAACGGGTCGACCCGGCGGCGCTCAACAAGCGCACGATCGAGTCGTTGATCAAAGCGGGCGGGTTCGACTCGCTCGGCTACGCCCGTCAGGGGCTCCTGCATGTGTTCGAGCAGATCGTCGACCAGACGCTGGCGCGCCGGCGCGAACGCGACGCCGGGATCATGAACCTGTTCAGCGACGGCCTGGCCGACGACGCCGAGCCCGATGCGTTCACGCAACGGATACCCATCCCCGACACCGAGTTCCCGAAACAGCAGCGGCTGGCGTTCGAGAAGGAGATGCTCGGGCTCTACGTGAGCGAGCATCCGATGATGAGCGCGGAGCGTGCGTTGCGGCGGCACATCGAGTGCACGCTCACCGAGCTGAAGGAGATCCGCGAGGGCGAGCTGCGGATCGTCGGTGGCGTGGTGACGTCGCTCGCCCGCAAGTACACGAAGCGCGGCGACCTGATGGGCACGTTCGTGCTCGAGGATCTGGCGGCCGCGATGGAGGTCATGGTCTTCCCGAAGACGATGACCAACTTCGGGCACCTCCTCGAAGACGATGCGATCGTGTGCGTGAAGGGTCGCCTCGACCTGCGCGACGACCAGCCGAAGATCATCGCCATGGAGATCAGCCGGCCCGAGCTCATGCTCGACAGCGGCCCGCCGGTGCGCATCAAGCTGCGGGCGAGCGCCCTGTCGCCCGACAAGGTGCGGCGGCTCCAGGAGGTGCTGCACGAGCACGACGGCGACAGCCCGGTTTTTGTGCATCTCGAGGCCGCCGACAGCACGAAGGTGCTCCGGTTCGGCGACGACTATCTCGTCAACCCGTCGAACGGCCTCTTCGCCGAGCTGCGGGTGCTGCTCGGTCCCGACTGCATCGCCTAACACCTCGACGCGCCCGGTGCGGCACGCCGGCCCGGCGGGTTCGGAGCCTTGCGCACCACGCGTGACAAGCTCTCCCGATGCGCATCGGAATTCTCGGAGCAACCGGCCCGGCGGGCCGCGGCCTCGCGGCCCGGCTCGCCTTCGTCGGCCACGACGTGTTGTTCGGCTCGCGCGAGGCCGCCAAGGCCGAGACATCGGTCGCGGCCCTGCGTGAGGAGTGGGGCGATCGCGTGGCCCGACTCGTTCCGACCGACAACGCCGGTGCGTGCGACGAGGCCCTGGTGATCGTGGCGGTGCAAGCCGGCGCGGCCGTCCCCACCATCACGCAGCACGCCGATGCCCTCGCCGGCCGCACGGTCGTGTCGATGGCCAACCATTTGGAGAAGCACGGCAACGAGTTCAACGCCGTCCTCCCGCCTCATGGCTCGGTCGCGGCGGAGATGCAGGCGATCTTGCCCGACTCCAGAGTCCTCAGCGCGTTTCACCTCGTGCCGGCAGCCGACTTCGGCCGGCTCGACTCTCCGATGACGAGCGACGTCGTGGTGGTCGGCGACGACGACGATGCGAGGGCGCAGCTCATGGACCTCGTGCGCAGCATCCCTGATCTCCGCGCGTTCGACGGGGGCTCCCTGCGCAACGCGGTGGGCATGGAGGCGTTCGCGGCTGTGCTCCTCACGATCAACGTGCGCCACAAGGGACGCGCCAGCCTTTACCTCATGGGGCTCTGACCGCGGTGGGCATCCGGCTCTTCGACACCGCGGCGCGGGCGCTGGTGCCGTTCGAGCCCGATCCCATCGTGCGCATGTACGTGTGCGGCATCACGCCGTACGACTCGACCCACCTCGGCCACGCGGCGACCTACCTCACGTACGACCTGCTCACGCGCCGGCTCGAGCAACTCGGCCACGAGGTGCGCATGGTGCGCAACGTCACCGACGTCGACGACTCGATCCTGCCCAAGGCGCGCGAGCTCGGCATCAACTACCTCGAGCTGGCCGACGCGGAGCTCGCCCGCTTCCGCACCGACATGGACGCGCTGGGCATGCGCCCCGCGTACGCGGAGCCCCGCGCGACGGAGTCGGTTCCCGGGATGATCGAGATGGTCAACACGCTCCTCGACTCCGGCCATGCGTACCTCACGCACGGCACCGTGTACTTCGACGTGTCGACGTTCCCGCGTTTCGGCGAGCTCAGCCACTACCCCTACGAGCACATGGTGCGCCTGGCGCAAGCCCGAGGCGGCAACCCCGACGACCCGCACCGGCGCGATCCGCTCGACTTCGTGCTGTGGCAGGCGTCGCTGCCCGACGAGCCGGCATGGCGCGCCCCGTTCGGTGTCGGACGTCCGGGATGGCACGTGGAGTGCTCGGTGATGTCGATGGCGCTGCTCGGGCCCACGCTCGACCTCCACGGCGGCGGCACCGATCTGATCTTCCCGCACCACGAGTGCGAGGTCGCGCAGAGCGAGAGCGTGACCGGCCGGCCGTTCGCGAAGCACTGGATCCACTCGGCGATGGTCAGCTACGAGGGCGAGAAGATGTCGAAGTCGCTCGGCAACCTCGTGTTCGTGAGCGATCTGCTGAAGGTGGCCGACCCCCGCGCGATCCGGCTCGCGTTGATGCGCCATCACTACAGGGCCGGGTTCGAGTGGCACGACACCGGCCTCGAGGAGGGCAACGCACTGCTGCACCGCTTGCTCACGGCGGGCGAGCGCCCCGACGGCGCGGATCCGCGTCCGTTCGCCGCCCGCGTGCACGCCGCGATCGACAACGACCTCGACGCGCCCCGGGCACTCGAAGCGCTCGGCGAGCTCGCCGACGCGACGTTGTCGGGCGGCTCGGATACGACCGCGCCCGCCGTGCTCCACGAGCTCGGCGCCCTGCTCGGCATCGACCTCGACCGCCCGGTCAACTCCTGAACGACGGAAGGTACTGACGTGATCGAGCCCGAGCGCACGTAAACGCGTCAGGGCGCGCGCGTACCGCTGGTAACGTCGCTGCTCATCATGAGTGACCAGGTGACGCTCACGTTGCCCGACGGCTCCACGCGCGACTACCCGCGAGGCATCACCGGTGGCGAGGTCGCCGTGTCGATCGGCCGTGGGCTCGCGAAAGCCGCGGTCGCGGCCAAGGTCGACGGCGAGGTCGTGGATCTCGGCGCGCCGATCGAGCGCGACGCACCCGTCGCGATCGTCACCGCCGACTCCGACGATGGCCGCGAGGTGCTGCGCCACTCCGCTGCGCACCTCATGGCGCAGGCCGTCTTCGACCTGTTCCCGGGCGCGAAGTACGCCATCGGCCCCGCGATCGCGGACGGCTTCTACTACGACTTCGAGCTGCCCGACG
The DNA here is from genome assembly GCA_036386195.1 of Acidimicrobiia bacterium. Lineage (GTDB taxonomy): Bacteria > Actinomycetota > Acidimicrobiia > IMCC26256 > JBBRZM01 > JBBRZM01. Next base: position 12,099 of record DASVIY010000287.1, read on the forward strand.
GCGCCCGTTTCACCGACGACGATCTCGCGCGCATCGAGGCCCGCATGCGGGAGATCGTGAAAGAAGATCAGGTGTTCACGCGCGAAGAGCTCGATCGTGAGGCCGCGCTCGAGCTGTTCGCCGACCAGCCGTACAAGCTCGAGATCATCGAACGGGCGCGCGCGGGTCAGGCGAGCGACGACGACGCGGTCGACATCGTGGAGGCCGGCGTGATCTCCGTGTATCGCAACCTGCGCGACGGCGACGACGTTGCGTACGTCGACCTGTGCCGCGGCCCGCATGTGCCGTCGACCGGCAAAGTGGGCGCGTTCAAGCTCCAGAAGCTCGCCGGCGCGTACTGGCGCGGCGACGAGAAGCGCCCGATGCTGCAGCGCATCTACGGCACCGCGTGGGAGTCGAAGGCTGCGCTGGCCGAGCACCTGCACCAGCTCGAAGAAGCCGAGCGGCGCGACCACCGCAAGCTCGGCCTCGAGCTCGACCTGTTCTCCTTCCCCGAGGAGCTCGGTGCCGGGCTCGCGGTGTGGCACCCGAAGGGCGCGGAGGTGCGCAGCATCATGGAGGACTTCTCACGCGCCGAGCACGAGGAAGCCGGGTATCAGCTCGTGTACACACCGCACATCGCGAAGTCGGTGTTGTGGGAGACGAGCGGGCACCTCGGCTTCTACGCCGCGGGCATGTACCCGCCGATCGAGGTAGAGGGCGCCGACTACTACGTGAAGCCGATGAACTGTCCGTTCCATATCCTCATCTACCGCAGCCACCTGCGTTCGTACCGCGAGCTGCCGATGAAGCTGTTCGAGCTCGGCGCGGTGTACCGCTTCGAACGCTCGGGCGTGCTCCACGGTCTCTTGCGGGCGCGCGGCTTCACCCAGGACGACAGTCACATCTTCTGCGAGCCGCAGCAGATCGTGCCCGTGCTCTCCGACCTGCTCGACTTCGTGCTGCGCATTCTGCGCACATTCGGGTTCGAGGAGTTCGAGGCCGACGTGTCGACGCGCCCCGACGAGAAGTCGGTCGGTGCCGACGCCGACTGGAAGCTCGCCACTGACGCGTTGTTCGAAGCCATCGAAGGCTCCGGCATCGAGTACAAGGTCGCCGAAGGTGAAGGCGCGTTCTACGGACCGAAGATCGACATTCACGTACGCGACGCGATCGGTCGGCGGTGGCAGGTCTCGACGCTGCAAGTCGACTTCCAGATGCCGCAGCGGTTCGAGCTCGCGTACGTCGGCGCGGATAACGAGCGCCACGAGCCGATCATGATCCACCGCGCATTGTTCGGCTCGGTCGAGCGCTTCTTCGGCATCCTGGTCGAGCACTACGCGGGCGCGTTCCCCACATGGCTCGCGCCGGTGCAGGTCGTGGTGCTGCCGGTCGCCGACCGCCACCACGCGTACGCATTCCGCGTCGCCGATCGCTTGAAGGCCGAGGGCGCCCGCGTCGACCTGGTCGACGCCCATGCCGACACACTCGGCGCGCGCGTGCGTGATGCGAAGCTCCAGAAGGTGCCGTACGTGCTCGTGACCGGCGATGACGACGCCGAGCACGGCACCGTGGGCGTCAACCGGCGCGGCAGCGAGCAGGCCGAGCGGGGGGTGAAGCTCGACGCGTTCACCGCCGAGCTCGCCGGAGCGACACGCGAGCGCGGGTGACGCTCGAGCGCCTGTGGGCCGGATGGCGCGCCACGTACGTCACCGGCGTCGGTGACGGCCCGACCGGCGCGCACGACTGCCTCTTCTGCGAGCTGGCCGCCGCACCGCCCGAGGACGTGCTGGTGGTCGCAAGCGACGACCTCGTGTTCGTCGTGCTCAACGCGTTCCCGTACACGTCGGGCCACCTCATGGTCGCGCCCCGCCGTCACGAAGCCGAGCTCGAAGGCCTGAATGGCGACGAGAGCGCCGCGCTCATGGCGATGACGCAACGCGCGATCGTCGCGCTGAAAGCCGCGTACTCACCCGGCGGGCTCAACGTGGGCGCGAACCTCGGCCGGTCCGCGGGCGCCGGCATACCGGGCCACGTGCATCTCCACGCGCTGCCGCGATGGGACGGCGACACCAATTTCATGACATCGATCGCCGAGTCCCGCGTGCTGCCCGAGGACCTGCGCACGACGTGGCAGCGGCTCCGAGACGCCTGGCCGCCGTCGTAGCGATTACGGTGCGGCGATGAGCGACAGCGACGCACCGACTGACGCGCTGCCCGAGGATCTCGACGTCACCGCGTACGTCGGGCCGTACGTGTTTCCCGACATCACACGCCGCCGCATCCCCGCGGTGATGTACCTGGTCGTCGCCGCTGCATGCGTCGCCGGCTACGTCCTGACGAGCAACCAGGGTGCGCTCGTGGCGGCGATGCTGCTCACACTGATCGCGGCGTACCACTTCGCCGCCGCGTACCACCTCGAGATCGACCAGACCGAGGCGCTCGTCATCGCGACCCGCACGGTCGGCTTCCCCGTCGGCCATGCCTCCGCGCAGCTCGGCTGGCGCGGGCTGCGGAGCCGTCCGGCGTGGCGCATCCTCCTCTACAGCGCCGACTCGCCGCCCACCACGCGCGGTCTGGTCGAGCTCGACGCGGTCGACGGCCACGTCATGGGCGAGTACACCGAAGACAACCCCGAAGACTGGTCGGCATACGGCGTGCGCGACGAGACGTAGGGCCGTTCAGCCCCGCACGTCGATCTGAAGTGATGCGATACCGGGCACGTCGGCGTCGTGGCGCAGACGGTCGAGCGCGTGCCGGTCGTGCTTGAGGTACGCGTCGAGGAAGTCGAGCGACACCCGGCATTCGATCGCACCCGCGGGATCGCGGCACCAGTTGATCCGGTACCTGCTGGTAACGAGCTGAAAGTTGTGAGTCGTGTTGTGCAGCGTCACGAACGCCTTGGGCGCCGCGGCCTTCGGATACTCACCATCGGAGCAGGAGTACGGCACGGTCCGGTCGGAGTCGCCGTGTACGAGGAGCAGGGGCGGCGTGCCCGGCGAGTGAAAGAAGCCGGTCGACTTGGTGTTGAACGCGCAGCCCGACTCCACCACCGATGCCTTGACTCTCGAGTCGCGCAAGTTGTCGCTGTGGGTGAACGCGACGGTCGTCACCGCGCCTTGTGAATGACCCGCGGCGCCGATGCGCGTCGAGTCGATGAGCCCGTGCATCCAGCTCTTGCGGTCGCGGTTCGAACGCAGCACCTGATCGAGCACGAAGTGCGCGTCGCCCGGCTCCTCGGGGATGTCGACGATCGAGTCGGGCCCGCTCATCTCGACCCGCTGCCCTCGCCGGCACCTCGCGGCGCTGCCGTCGGCGTACTTGGGCGCGACGCCGATCGCGCGGGCCCGTGCACACGACACGGACGTGGACAGCGGGTAGGTCGGCGAGACGACCACGTAACCGGCCTTGACCCAGGCCGGCGCGTCGGGCGGCAGATGCTGACCGTCGCCGCCGGTGCCGTGGCTGTACAGCACCACGGGGAACGGGCGTCCCGAACGCAGCGGACGACCGTGGCGGTCGGCCGGATACCAGATCGAGGTGACCAACGTGCGCGACGACTCGGCCTTGCGGTGGTACTTCGTGGCACGCGTCGACCGGCTGCGGTCGACGAACGTGACCGTGCGCATCCCGATGCGAGGCGGCGGCGAGGCCGCTGAGCTGACGCTCGCGCCGGCGCCGGGCACATTCGCGGCCGTCGCGAGCGTGACCCCGAGTACGACAGCGCGCGCGACGCGCGACGTCGCGCGCACGTCAGGCGGTCTTGGCCTGCTCGGCGGCGGCGCGCAGCTTGTCGGCGAGGTGTGCGGGCATCGGGTCGTAGTGGGAGTGCTCGATCGCGAAGCGACCGCGTCCACCCGTGCGTGACCGCAAGTCGATCGCGTACCGCAGGAGCTCCGACGTCGGCACCTGGGCGACGATCTCGACCTCACCGTGCCCCATCGAGCTCGACCCCTGGATGCGGCCCCGCTTCGAGTTGAGGTCACCCATGATGTCGCCCAGGCTGACCTCGGGCGCGATCACCACGAGCTCGCTGATGGGCTCGAGCAGGATCGGACCCGCCTTGGCCATCGCCTCCTTGAAGCCGATCGACCCGGCCATCTTGAAGCTCATCTCCGACGAGTCGACGGAGTGGTACTTCCCGTCGAAGCAGGTGACGGCCACGTCGACGACCGGGTAGCCGAAGACGCCGCCGCGCTGCATCGCGTCGATCACGCCCTTCTCGACGGCGGGAATGAACTGGCGGGGGATCGCGCCGCCCACGATCTTGTCGATGAACTCGAATCCGGTGCCGCGGTCCTTGGGCTCGACGCGGACGAACGCCACACCGAACTGGCCGTGACCGCCGGTCTGCTTCTTGTACTTGCCCTCGGCCTCGGCGGTGTCGGTGATCGTCTCGCGGTACGCGACCTTCACGGGTTCGGTCTCGACCTCGACGCCGAACTTGCGGTGCAACTTCTCGAGCGCGATCGATACGTGCGTCTCGCCCATCCCGCGCAACAGCGTCTGATGCGTCTCGGCGTTGCGCTCGAGCCTGATCGCGGGATCTTCGTCTTGGAGCCGGTGCAGCGCGTTGGCGAGCTTGTCTTCGTCGCCTTTGGACTTCGGATGGATCGCGACGGCGAGCACAGGCTCGGGGGGCTCGAACGGCTCGACCGCGAGCTCGGCGCCCCGCGTGCCCAGCACGTCGCCGGTGGTGGTGTCGGTGAGCTTCGCGACGGCAGCGATGTCGCCCGCGGGCACTTCGCGCACCGGCTCCTGCTCCTTGCCCCGCATCATCGTGAGCTGGTGGAGCCGTTCATCGGTGACGGTGCGGCCGTTGACGAGGGAGGCGTCGGTCTTGACGGTGCCCTGCAGCACCTTGAACAGGTTCACCCGGCCGACGTACGGGTCGACGATCGTCTTGAACACGAACGCGGCCGGCGCGCTGTCGCCGTTGCCGGTCACGACGGGCTCGGGCCCGTCTTCGACCATGAAGCGTGCGAGGCGGTCGATGCCGATGAGCTTCGTGGCGCTGCCGACCAGCACAGGGAACACACTCGCCGCGGCCATGCCTTTCGCGAGGGCGTGCTCGAGCTCGCCCACGTCGAGCTGTTCGTCGGCGAGGTAGCGCTCGGTGAGATCGTCGTCGGCCACGACGATGCCCTCGACCAGCGCGTCGTGCACCGAGTGCTCCTCGGGTGCGAGGTCGTCGGGAATCGGGCCGGGCTCGCCGGTGCCGCCGCCGTTGTACGTGACGGCGGTGTCGCTGAGCAGGTCGATCACGCCATTGAAGTGATCTTCCTCACCGATCGGCAGCTCGAGCGGCGCGATGCCGGCGCCGAACTTGTCCTTCAGGTCGTCGAGCGTGCGCTGAAACGACGCGCGCTCCCGGTCGAGCTTGTTGATGAATATCGCGCGTGGGATCGCGCGCTCCTCGGCCAGGCGCCACGCGATCTCGGTCTGCACCTCCACGCCCTCGACGGCCGACACCACGAAGATCGCGAGGTCGGCGGCACGCAGCGCTGCGGCGACGTCACCCACGAAGTCGGCGTAGCCCGGCGCGTCGAGCAGATTCACTTTGTGGCCTTCGTGCTCGAATGGGGCCAGCGCCAGCGAGACCGAGATCCGGCGTCGCGCCTCTTCGGGATCGAAGTCGCAGACGGTGTTGCCGTCTTCGACCTTGCCCATGCGGGGAACCGTGCCGGTGACGAAGAGGAGCGCTTCTGCCAGCGTCGTCTTGCCTGCTCCGCCGTGGCCGACGAGGGCCACGTTACGGATCTTCGTCGTCGGGTACGTCTGCACGTGCGACCCCCTGGTTGATCCGAAGCGAGTGGGCTGATTCTAGGCAGGGGAGTTTCTCTGCGTCTCCGGGGCAAAACACCCGGGTGGTACCGTGG
>DASVIY010000288.1:0-4078 GCA_036386195.1 Acidimicrobiia bacterium
GAGGAGCAGCTGCGCGACCTCGCGTACGACCGGCTCCGGGCGGCAGCCACCGATGGCGACGCCGAGGCCGCGGCCGACGAGAAGAAGGTGCAGCAGGCCCGGCGCGGCATCGACAAGGCCATCCGCGCCCTCGGCGGCACACCGGAATCGCCGTTCGGCTGACCCGCCGGCGCATTCACTCGCTGGCGGGGGGGCGGCCGTTGAGCCGGTCGATCAGCTCGCGAAGACGCGACCACCCGCGGCGGTCGAAGACGAACGCCAGGCGCTCGCGGTCGACATGATCGTCGTCGGCCAGCTCGGCCTTCGTGGGGCCGGTTCGCTCGATGGTCCCCCGGGCGACGATGTCGGCGAACTCGACATTGAGCGCGGCGAGCTCCGCGTCGGAGGGTGTGTGCTGCATCCGCATGACGAGACGACCTTCGACGAAGCGTTGCGAGTCGTAGTTGGTGTAGAAGCTGACGACCTCCTCGACGGCGACCGCAACGTCGTCGGTGATGCGTACGAAGCGGAGATCGCTCCCGGAGATGTAGCCCCGGTCTTCGAGCTCGGCGCGGACGAACTCGGCCCAACCCTGCCAGTACGTACCGCCGGGCACGTCGAGAAGGACGATCGGCGCGGGTTGTGACTTGCCGGTCTGCACCAACGTGAGCAGCTCGAAGGTCTCGTCGAGGGTGCCGAACCCACCCGGCAGCAACACGAACCCGTGCGACTCCTTGATGAACTCGAGCTTGCGGGTGAAGAAGTACCGGAAGTTGATGAGCTTCGGGTCATCGGTGATGAACTGCGGGCTCACCGATTCGAACGGCAGGCGGATGCTCACACCGAACGAGTTCTCGGGACCCGCGCCTTCGACGCCCGCCTCCATGATCCCGGGACCGGCGCCGGTGATGACCATCCAGTCGTGGGCCGCGAGCGCGGCCGCGAGCCGCCGCGTCTGGTCGTAGAGCGGGTCGTCGGGCTGCGTGCGGGCGGATCCGAAGATCGCGACTTTGCGCTGGTTGCGATACCCGGCGAAGACGTTGAACGCGTAGCGCATCTCCTTCAGCGCGGCATTCGCGATCTTGAGGTCGCCCCGGCCGGCGTGGTCGAGCGCGAGGCGCAGCGCAGACGTGACGAGCTCGAAGATCAGGTCGTCGTTGTCACCTGGGGCGAGTTGGTTGACGAGCGCCAGGATCGCCTGGTCGAGCTCGGCGTCGCCGGTGCGGTATCGGGGAAGTCGCTCCACCGCGCCGCGGCTCAGTCGAGCGCCTGTGCGGCGAGCGTCGCCAGCGGCACTTCGGGGCGGGCGCCGAGGTGCCCGATGACCTCGGCGGCGGCGAGCGCGCCGAGCCGGCCGCACGTCGGGAGCTCGTGACCGTGCGTGAGCCCGTAGAGAAACCCGGCGGCGTATTGATCGCCCGCGCCCGTCGTGTCGACGAGCTCGTCGATCGGGAACGCGTCGACGACGTACTTGTCGGCGCCGCATACGATGACGGATCCCATCGCACTGCGGGTGAGGACGGCGATCTCGGTGTGGCGATAGACATGCCCGAGCGCCGCGTCGAAGTCGTCGACCTCGTACAGCGAGCAGATCTCCGCCTCGTTTGCGAACAGCACGTCGATCTCGTGCTCGACCAGCGCCCGGAACTCGGCGCGGTGACGCTCCACGCAGAACGGGTCGGACAACGTGAACGCGACGAGCCGTCCGGCTTCGCGGGCGAGGTTCGCGGCGTGGCGGATCGCGAGCTTGGCGTCGGGCTGGTCCCACAGATACCCCTCGAGATACGTCACCTGCGCGCTGGTGACGGCCTCGCGGTCGATGTCGTCGGGATGGAGCTCTGACGACGCGCCGAGGTACGTGCACATCGTGCGTTGCGCGTCGGGCGTGACCATCACGAGGCAGCGCCCGGTGCCGGCACCAGCGGTCGCCGGGCTGACCTCGTAGCGCACGCCCAGGGCGCGCAGATCGTGTGCGAAGACGTGACCGAGTTGGTCGTCGCGCACCCGACCCACGTACGCGGCCGATGCGCCGAACGATGCGAGACCCGCGATCGTGTTGGCGGCCGATCCACCCGACGATTCCGTCGCGGGCCCGAGGTCGGCGTACACGCTTTCGGCGCGCGCCGCGTCGACCATCGTGGCCGCGCCCCGGGCGAGCCCGTGCTTCTCGATGAACGCGTCGTCGGCGTGGGTCACCACGTCGACGAGCGCGTTTCCGATCCCGACGACGTGCACGTCGCTCACCCCCGTGCCACGGCCGGTGCGCGGATGGCGACCGGCACCGACACGACCCCCGACGCGAGGTGGTCGTCGTCGGGTGGTCGCAGGCGGCGCCCGACGGTGTGAACCCGGCCGTACAGCGTCGTGCGCTGCTCGAGTGTGCGGCCGATCGGCTCGACGATCTGGCGGAACTCGTGCTCGTCGAGCTCCTGGCCATGGCTCGCACCCGCAGCGCGGGAGATGTTCTCGTCCATCAGCGTGCCACCGAGATCGTTGGCGCCGGCCTGGAGCACCTGGCGTGCGCCGGCCGCGCCGGTCTTGACCCATGACACCTGCACGTTGTCGAGTGCGCCGCGGTACGCGATGCGACCGACGGCGTGCATGAGCAAGACCTCGCGGAAGGTTGGGCCTGGCCGCGCCTTGCGTTGCAGGAACAGGGGAGTCGCCATGTGGACGAACGGCAACGGCACGAACTCGGTGAAGCCCCCGGTCTCGCGTTGCAGCGCGCGAGTGCGCAGGAGATGGCGGGCCACGTGCACCGGCCGTTCGACGTGACCGAACATGATCGTGATGTTGGAACGCAACCCGACGGAATGCGCGATGCGATGCGCGTCGAGCCACTCCTCGGTGTCGACCTTGTCGGGACAGATGACAGCACGCACCTCGTCGTCGAGGATCTCTGCCGCCGTGCCGGGCAAGGTGGCGAGCCCCGCTTCTTTGGCGAGGAGCAGGTACTCGCGCAGCGGCATGTCGAGGCGCCGTGCGCCTTCGGTGACCTCCAACGCGGTGAAGCCGTGCACGTGAATGCCGGGAGCGACCTCCTTCACGGCCCGCGCGACGGCGAGGTAGTAGTCGCCGTCGAAGTCGGGATGAATGCCGCCCTGCAGGCACACTTCGGTGGCGCCGCACTCGACGGCCTCGACGACGCGCCGCTGGATCTCCTCGCGATCGAGCAGGTAGGGGGTGCCCCGCAGGTTGAGCGAGAGCGGCCCTTTGGAAAAGGCGCAGAACCGGCACTTGAACGTGCAGACGTTGGTGTAGTTGATGTTGCGGTTGCGCACGAACGTGACCGCGTCGCCCACCGCGACGCGTCGCAGGTCGTCGGCGACGTCTGCGACGCGGGTGACCTCGGGCCCACGTGCGCCGAGCAACGCGACGATCTCGTCCGCGCCCACCTCCTCGCCCGCGAGCACCCCGTCGAGCACCTCGCCGACACGATCACCGGCGCGTGCGGGGCGCGACGCCGGTAACAGCGCGGGTGGTGCGTCGCCGCGGCCCGGAGCCCACGTGTCGTCGCGCGCCAGGGCCTCGGCGTCGGAGCGCAGTTGCACTGCGAACCGCACGTCGGGGTGGAGCCAGCGGCTGTCGTCGCGCACGTACTCCGGATACACCGTGAGGCGCGGCGCGAGCACTTTGCCGGCGGCCTCGGTGGCGGCCCGCAGCTGTTCGAGGGCAGGCCAGGGGCGCTCGGGGTTGACGTGGTCGGGGGTGACCGGCGACACGCCACCCCAGTCGTCGATGCCGGCGTCGAGCAGCGCGCGCAGCTCGTCGGGATCGCTGAGGTTGGGCGGCGCCTGCACGTGCATGGTCGCGGGCAGCACGAGACGCGCCGCGGCGATCGTCCAGCGCAGCTCATCGAGGCCGCACGGCGGGGCGTGGTGCATCGCCGTGTCGGGCTTGGGCAGGAAATTCTGGACGATCACCTCCTGCACGTGGCCGTGCCGCGCGTGGCTCTCGCCGATTGCCACGAGCGCATCGAGACGTTCGGCGCGTGTTTCGCCGATGCCGACGAGGACGCCGGTGGTGAACGGCACTGCCGCTCGGCCGGCGGCCTCGAGTGTTGCCAGCCGCCGCGCCGGCGTCTTGTCGGGCGCGCCGT
>DASVIY010000289.1:0-9339 GCA_036386195.1 Acidimicrobiia bacterium
GGTTGTGAGCTCGTCGTGACGCTCGGCGCATTGCTGGCCGACGCGCCCCATACCCGTCCGCTCCATGTGACCGGGGCCGCGACCGATCCCGAAGTCATCGAGCGCCTGGGGCTCGCCCGGTCGCGGTACGAGGGACCAACCGGCATCGTCGGCGTGCTGCACGACACGTTTCGCGAGGCCGGTGTGCCGTCTGTCTCCTTGTGGGCCCCGGTGCCCCACTACGTCGCGGCGCCGCCGAATCCGGTTGCGGCACTGGGGCTGCTCGACCGGTTCATCGCCCTCAGCGGGATCGAGCTCGATCGATCCGACCTCAGGGGCGCGGCGGCGGCGTGGCGCGAGCAGGTTGACGAGGTGGTGGCGGGCGACGACGACGTCGCCAACTATGTGCGCCAGCTCGAGGAGGCAATCGACGCCGGGGCGCCGGTCCGCGAGGAGGCGAGCCCGATCCGTGAGACCGACCTGCCGACGGGTGACGCGCTGGCGGCCGAGCTCGAACGCTTTCTGCGCGATGAGAGCGGAGACGTCTGACCGGCCCGAGTATCAGCGCAGCGACTCGTCGAGCAGGTCGCGCGCCACCGCCTCCCAGAGCTCGGTCGTGAGCGCAAGCGACTCCTGGTCGACGCGCTCGTCGTTGCCGTGGAACATCGTGGCGTACTGCTCGAAGGTGAGTCGCCGGCTGAAGAGTCCGTAGCCGTAGCCGACCGAGCCCGCGCGGCGGAAGAACCGGTTGTCGGTACCGCCCACCATCACGAACGGCACCAGGGCGGAGCCTTCGACCAGCCGCGAGGAGACACGCTCCAGCGAATCCCACAGCGGTGTGCCGATCGGTGATGCGGTCGGCGGATCATCGTTCGCCTCGAGCTCGACCGCGTCGGCAAGGTCACCGAGCGCATCTCGCAGCATGGCGCGGATGTCGTCGCCGGTCTGGCCGGGCAGCGTGCGGATGTCGACTTCGAGGGTGACCTTGTCGGGGATCACGTTCGTCTTGGTGCCGCCGTGGATGACTGTCGGGGCGAAGGTGGCGTGCGTGCACGCGTGCACCTGCCGTGCCAGCCCGACCGGCAGGGTCTCGCAGAACTCACGCAAAGTGTCTGCGTCGAGCAGCGCCGCCGCGAAGTCGGGCTCGTAGCCCATGCCATCGACGAACGCACGCCACGTCTCGTGTATCTGGGTCTGCGGTTGGTACTCGGCGAGGCGCCGCACCACCTCCGCTGCAGTGACGAGCGCGTTGTCGGTGCGAAATGGTTGCGACCCGTGCCCCGGCGTGCCGCTCACCGTGAGCTTCGACCAGAACGTGCCTTTCTCAGTGGTGAGCACCGGCAGGCGCGGCCCGGCGTGGGTGGGCATCTGGAATCCGCCCGACTCCGTGAGCACGTAGTCGGCGAACACCGCCTCGCGCTCGTGCTCGACGAGGTACTTCGCGCCCCACGTGCCGAGCGCCTCCTCGTCGGCGACTGCCAGGTACACGAGCGTGCCGCGCGGCGTGAAGCCCTGGTCCGCGAGTCGTTTGAACGCGACGGCCATGGTGGCGGTCTCGTTGAGCATGTCGACCGCGCCGCGACCCCATACGAACCCGTCGACGAGGTCGGCGGCGAACGGATCGCGGCTCCAGCCGTCGGGGTTGACGGGCACGACATCAATGTGACCCATCAGCAGCAAGCTCGGCGCGTCGGGGTCACTGCCCTCGATCCGGGCGACGAGGCTGCCGCGGCCCGGCTGCGGCTCGAAGCGCTCGACGTCGAGTCCGGTGTCGCCGAGGTATTGCGCGAGCAGATCGACGCTGCGGACCTCCTCGCCCGACGCCAACGTGCCGTCGTTGACGCACTGGTTGCGGATCAACTGCTGGAGGAGATCGGTCGCTTCGGCCGTTACGGTCACGCGCGCACGATACCGGCAGCGAGCCGGCGCCGCCTCCGGCGACCTACGGCCGGCGCCGCCTCTACGCGATCGCGGCCAATCAGTCGATGAGCTCGTCGACGGCGTCGACCCGGTAGATGAGCGTGCCGCGTTCCTTCCATCGTTCGGCTCGTCCCGACCGCACGAGGTGTTCGAGGTGGGCAAAGGTCTCGCTCTCGGCCATCACGCCCCAGTGCTTCGGCGGGAACAGCTCGTGCGAGAGGGCAACCACGTTGGCGGGCCCGAGCGAGGCCGACACCGTCGCGAGCTGTCGCATCCGCCGTTCGTGATGCCGCTTGATCGCGTCGACCCGCCCCGGCACGTCGGTGAACGGATGGCCGTGGGCCGGAAGGGCCAGGCGCACGCCGTCGAGGTGGGCAACGAGATCAAGGGTGTTGAGATACGAGCGCAGAGCATCGGCGCCGTTGCCGACACCCGAGACGTGCGGCGTGATCGTCGGCAGAACGTGATCGCCGGCGAGCAAGACGCCGTATTCGGGGTCGAAGAGGCAGAGGTGGTCGAGCGTGTGACCCGGTGTGTGCAGCGAGGTCCATTCACGCCCGGCAAGCCGAAGCGGTTCGCCGTGAACGACGCGTCGCGTCGGGTTGGGCGGCGTGAACAGCATGCGCAGCCCCCGCATCATCAGCCGTTTGCGGAGCGCCGGCATCGGATGCTTGCTGCCGCCCCAGGGTGTGTCGCCGCCCCACGGGACGCTTTGGTGCTGGCGTTCCTGTGTCGGGTCGTCGCGCAGCGGATCACCGAAGCGCTCGGCCGTCTCGAACTCGGCGACCGTGGGGATCTCGTCGCCGCTCACGTCGAGGCCCTGCGCCGCCACCGCGGCATCGCGCTCGAGCTGCGCGGCTTCGCGGGTGCTCAGCCGGCGCGCGGCGCGGCGCGAAAGGGTCCACGTCGTAAACGCTTGGTGCGTGATGAGCTCCGCGTCGGCCTCGCGGGCGACGCGGCCGGCACCGCCGAAGTGGTCGGGGTGTGAGTGGGTGACGATGACGGTGTGCACGTCGCGCACGCGGAAGCCGGCGGTCTTGAGCCTCGTCTTGAGCGCTCTCCACGACTGCGGGCCCGGCAGCCCCGGATCGACCACCGTCAGACCGCGGTCATCGACGAGGCCGTACATGTTGACGTGGCCGAGACCCGGCATCCAGATGGGCAACTGCATACGAAGCACGCCCGGTGCCACTTCGGTCACGTCGTCGGACGCGGGTTCTTGCTCCTGTTTGCGCGGCCTGGGCGCCGAGGATGGGTCGCCCGGCCGACTGCGCACGTCAGCCACAACACCACCCTACCGGAGTCGTTCGACCGTGCTCCCGGCACTGGAGCTACGGCTGAAGATCGGTTGCGATCTTGTGCAGCTCCGCGAATGCGTCTTCGATACCCGCAGCGAACGCCGGGAGGTCGGCGAACGCATCGCGATCGGCGTTCAGCCCGACATGCAACTGGCCGCAGTACGACAGGATCGCGACGCCGACGCAGAGGTTGCGCGAGAGTGGCACGCTTGGGTACGCCTCGAGCATCCGCGAACCCATGCAGTACAGCGGCACTTGCGGACCGGGCACGTTGGTGACGACCAGGTTGAAGAACGGCTGGCGCTGTACCGCCCGCCCTGCCAGGCCGAGCAGTGTCGGCGCGGCGTAGCTCGTGAGGTCGACGAGAAACGCCGCGCCCACGGCCTGGCGGCGTTCCTTCAAGTCGGCGGTGACCGCGGAGACCTCACGCAGGCGCACGACCGGGTCTTCCTCGCCCACCGGCAACGCGACGACCATCGCCGCGACCCGGTTTCCGAGCGCCAGCTGCTCGCCTTCGGCGCGCACCGAGACGGGACACAGCACCTTGAGCCGGAGCCCGTCGACTGATTCGCCGCGCGACTCGAGCAACCGGCGCAGCCCGCCGGTCACGCCGGCGAGGATCACGTCGTTTACCGTGCCGCCGAGCACGTGACGGATGGTCTTGACGTCGTCGAGTGGGATGCGCACGGGCTCGAATCGACGGTGCCGGCCCACGCGCTGATTCAACGACGTGCGGGGTGCCACGAAATCGCGCCCGAGCAGCGTCTGGAGCGAACCGGTGAGCTCTTGTGCGCGCCGCAACGCGGCACGCGGACCGCGCAGGATTCTTCGCGCGCTCCGTACGATCTCGGCCGGCTCCGAGACGCGCTCGCGCAGCGTGTCGATGAGCAGCTTCTCGCGACTCGGTGGCGGCTCGGGATGCCATTGCGGCGGATCGAGCACGGTCGGTTCGGGAGTGAAGTCGAGCAGCACGGTCGCGACGTCGACGCCGGACACGCCGTCGACGAGCGCGTGGTGCGTCTTTTGGATCAACGCGATGTTGCCGTCCTCGACGCCTTCGACGAACCACAGCTCCCACAACGGGCGCGACCGGTCGAGCAGCTGCTCCTGCACGCGGTTGCACAACGTGAGGAGCTGCTCGCGGGTACCGGGGCTGGGCAGCGCCGTGAGTCGCACGTGGTAGCCGATCTCGAACCGATCGTCGTCGACCCAGATCGGGCGGCCTTGCTCGAACGGCACGAACTGCAAGCGCTTGCGGAACCGAGGGATCAGGTGCAGGCGCGACGCGACCAGCTCGCGCGCGTCGGCCAGCCGGAACCGGTCGTCATCGTCGAAGAACGGCTCGCCGTCGAAGATGCTGACCGCGCCGACGTGCATCGGAGTCTCGAGCGACTCGAGGTGCAGGAAGCTGGAGTCGAGCCCGCTCAGACGGTCGTAGGTCATCGGTGCGATGTTATGAGGCTCGATGTCGCCCGGCGAGGAGAAATCGTGATGCGCACCATCAGGCACCGGCACTCGCCGAGCACTGCTTCAAGCCGTAGCCGCGGGCGATCTCGTCGGCCTGGTCGTTGAGCGCACGTCCCTTGGCATTGGCGGCCGTGACCCCGGCGCTGTCGCCTGCCTTCAGCGCGGTGCGAACCGCCTGCATCTGGTCGACGGTTTGGCTGACCAGCCCGAGCCACTTGCCGAGCGTCGCCGTGTCGGCTTCGGGAGGCGCGAGGTGTCGGAGGTCGACCACCGCGGCGCGCTGGATCACGATGATCTCGCCGATCGCCTTCTCTTGGGCAGTCGGCTCATGCTGATCCGGTGCCGGGACGGCGCCGGCCTTCTTATTGGCCTGCCCGCAGATCGCATCGGCGCGGCGCACGTATTCGGGTTTCGACAGGCGACTGCTGCTCCCGCCGCCGCATGCAGCGAGCAGCGTGACGGCCGCGGTCACCGCCACCCCGGCCTTGCACAACCGCCCGCCGGGCCGAGACCAAGCGAGACGCACGTTCACGCGCCCTGGCGGATGCAGCTGGTGAGGCCCAACGGCTTGGCGATCTTGGCGCTCTTCTGATCGATCTGTGCGATCTGCTCACCGAGCTTCACCGTTGCCGGGTCGCTCGACGGTGTGCCGTTCGCGATCGAGGCGCGTAGCTGCTCCTCCACCGCGATTCGCTGGTGGAGCAGGTCGAGCAACTGGTCGACCTGGTCCTGCTCGGAGTCGGGCGGTACCAGGGCGTCGATCTTGCGGATCAGCTCGCGATCGATGGCGATCACCTTGTCCGCGTCCTGCGCCGTCGGCTGCCGGCCCGAGGGCACCGCCGTGCTGACCTCGCTGCGTTGGGCGCTTGCCTGGGTGCAGTAGCCGTTGCTCTTCGAGGCGAACGACGACTTCGAGAGCGAGCCATTGCCGCTGCTGCCGCTGCCGCTGCCGCTGCTGCTGCCGCCGCAGGCGAGCAAGAGGGCCGGCAAGAGCGCGACCGGTAGCAACATTGCGACTTTTCGGTGCACGCGGTGATCTCCCTGCTGTGCCGGGTCGAGCAGGTCACGCTAGTTGAACGCCCTGCGTCGATGAGCAACCGAGCGCCGCCGGACACGGGCGGGACTAGCCTCAACGCGTGCTCCCCGATTACGCGTCGTACGAGCAGGCGATCGGCCTCGACTGGTACGAGACCGATCCCAACCTGCGCTTCCTGCTCGACCGGCACCTGCCCGACCCGTCCGACCGGACGTTCGCCGAAGAGCACACGGCGCGCTTCGGCACGCTCACCGGCGGTCCGGTGGCGACGCGGGCCGAGATCACCGACAAGCACGGTCCCGTGCTCTCCCGCTACGACCGCTGGGGCCAGGAAGTCGACACGATCGTGCACCACCCCACCTGGCTCGAGAGCAAGGCCGACCTGGTGCGGGCCGGCTTCGTGGAGCTTCGTTCAGGGAGCGACCGACCGGTGCCGGCGGTGCTCACGGCCGCGATTGCGTACCTCGTGTGCCAAGCCGAAACCGCGATCTATTGCGGTCTCGGGATGACGGCCGGCGCGGCCGACATCGTCGAGCGCTACGCCCCCGACTCGGTGCGTGACGATCTCCTCGGCCGGCTCAGAAACCTCGACCCCGACGAAGCGTGGGAAGGCGGGATGTTCCTGACGGAGCGTCAGGGCGGCAGTGACGTCGGCGCGAACACGACGCGTGCGGTGCCCGATGGGGCCGAGTGGCGGCTGTTCGGAGAGAAGCACTTCTGCTCCAACGTCGACGCCGAGGTCTTCATCGTGCTGGCCCGGCCC
The DNA here is from genome assembly GCA_036386195.1 of Acidimicrobiia bacterium. Taxonomy (GTDB): domain Bacteria; phylum Actinomycetota; class Acidimicrobiia; order IMCC26256; family JBBRZM01; genus JBBRZM01. The sequence continues at coordinate 6,464 of DASVIY010000289.1, forward strand.
GACGGCGCACCCGACGGCGCGAGCGGCCTCGCCACATTCATCGTGCCGCGCGTGATGCCCGACGGCTCGGCCAACGGCTTTCGGATCAAGCGGCTGAAGCCGAAGCTGGGCACGGTCGGCGTGCCGACGGCCGAAGTCAGCCTCGAAGGCGCCCGGGCCTGGATGGCCGGAGCGCCCCGCACCAGTGACGGCGCACCCGCGGCCGGGAGCGCGGCCGCGGATCAGCGCGGCTTGAACAAGATGATGGAGATGGTCAACGGCAGCCGGTTCGGTGTCGCGATCATGGGCCTGGGCATTCATCGCCGTTCGTTCCTCGAAGGCGCGATCTACGCCGCGCACCGCGAGCAGTGGGGCCAGCGCGTCGACCGGTACCCGCTCGTGCGCGAAACCCTCATCGACCTGCTGATGGAGCTGGAAGCAGGGCTCGCGCTCACGTTCGAGTGCGCGTCGGCCAACCGCGGAGCGGCGTCCGAAGACGAGGGCCGGCGGTTGCGGCGCATCCTGGTGCCGTTGGCGAAAGTTCGGGCAACGCGCGAAGCGATTGGCGCCGCGAGTCACGCGCTCGAGCTGTTCGGCGGGAACGGGTACATGGAAGATTGGCCAATGGCCCGGCAGCTGCGCGACGCGCAGTGCCACACCATCTGGGAAGGCACCGAAAACATCTGTTGCCTCGACGTGCGCCGTGCGATGCGTACCGACGCCGCACACGAGGCGCTGATCGCACGAGTGGAGCGCGCGCTCGACGAGGCAAACGGAGAGAAGGTGCTGACGCCGGTCGTCGATGCCGTCGCGATCACGTTGGGCGAGACGCACGACGCGATCGCGCACCTCGAGCTGGCCGACACCGAGCTGCAGTTGCTGCACGCGCGCCGGTTCACGCATCTGCTCGCCGATCTCGCTGAGGGCGCGTTGGTGCTCGATGACGCGCGCTGGGCACTTGCGCGTGACGGCAACGCCCGCAAGGCCGTGATCGCACGACGCTTCGCGACCCGACACCTCGCGCCGCCACGCGCCCGGGGCATCCTCGACGACGATCGCACCGACGTCGACCTCTTCGAGCCGATCATTCGCTACGGCACCATCGATCCCGACCTGGCGATCGCCGTGAGCCCCGCGGCCTGACCCGCCGCTACGAGTGACGATGAGTGAGCCGGCGCGGGTTGCAACCACCGTATGGAAGATGTCGGCCGAGCTCGTGCTGGCGCTCGACGAGCACCTCGGGCCGCCCGTCGACAGCTATGTGAACGGCACGCAGACCTGGCTGACCGACAACGGCCCCAACCGGGAGGCGCTCGAATGGCGCCTGCATCCCGTTGCTCGCTATCGGCAGCCCGCAGGGCTGTCGCACTACGACCTCTGGGAGCAGGTCGTGTCGCAGCTCTCGCGTGGCGGCGATCCCGACCGCCTCGAGCTCGGCGACGAGGCCCGTTCGCTCAGCACGCTCTGGGATGGCCTCGAATGCTTCGCCGCGTACGGCGACGACCTCGAGCCTGCGCCGCTCGCAGCGGCAGCCGGGGACGCGCTCGGGCGTCCACCCGACACCGCCGGCCTCGTCGACCACACCGCGATCGGCGACGCGTGGGAGCGCTCGAAGGGCGCGGCGTCGATCGTCGGCCTTCTCGGCGAGCAGCTCGCCAACTAGGCGTCGTCGTCGCCGCCTCGCCACGGTGGCGTGCGCGGGTGATCGAAGTCGCACGGCAGTTGCTCGCCGCCGATCGCGGCGAAGGCCGTCTCGATCCAACGGTCGCCGCCGGCGAGCGGCCATGGCAGCGCGTCGCGTGCGAAGAAGCCGACTTGGCGCGTCTCGAGCGGGTGGCCGCGCAACTCGCCGCCGAGCATACGGCAGTGGAACACGAGTGAGTAGAGGGGCAGCCGCGCGAATCCGAGGCGCAAGCCGTCGAACACCGCGATGAGCGACAGGGGCTCCACCTCGATCCCCGTCTCCTCGTGCACCTCTTTGACGGCCACCTCCGACGGCGAGTAGCCGACGTCGGCCCAACCGACGGGGTACAGCCACACGCCCGAGTCGGACCGCTGCGTGAGCAGGATCTCGCCTGCCTCGTTGCCCACGACGGCAGCAACCGCGACCTTCGGCGTCACGTACCCGCCCACACCCTCGCCAACCGTCGCCAGCCACTCCTCGAACAAGGCGTCGGACTCGGCCTCTTCGATCGCGCCGGCACGAATGTCTGCCGCGACGCGCAAGACCTCCTGGAAGCGCTCCTTCTCGTAGAGGCTCTCGGTGAAACCGAGACCTGTGCGTGCCACGCCCGACAGGGTCTCCGCCCACCGGAGAAGATCGGCGGCGGAAATGACGTGCGGTTCGGTCACACCGCGCAGCCTAGGTGAGCGTCCGACACGTCACCGCGCGACGACATTTTCGTTTACTCGAGGATTTCCCCCGGTATTTGGCGGGAATGCCCCGAGTGAACGCAGCAATCGCGGTCGCGTGCGCGGGTGTGCGGCGGTCAGGGCTTCATGACGGACGTGCCGGGTGGACGCCACGGTCGCGAGCGTGCGATGAGCTCGGAGAGATCGGGTGCCGGTTGCGGCGGCGCGAAGAAGAAGCCCTGCGCGTCGTCGCAACCGAGCGCGATCAGCTCCGCGAGCTGGAGCTCGGTCTCGACGCCCTCGGCGACCACCCGCAGGCCGAGCGCGTGGCCGAGGCTCACGACCGCGGCAACGATGGCCGAATCCTCGGCCTCGGTGCCGAGGCCGTCGACGAACGAGCGGTCGACCTTCACGAAGTCGACGGGGAACCGCTTGAGGTAGCCGAGCGACGAGTAGCCGGTGCCGAAGTCGTCGATGCTCAGCCGCACTCCGAGCGCTTTGAGTGTCTTGATCGCGACGATCGTCGCCTCGGCGTCTTCCATCAA
>DASVIY010000290.1:0-3957 GCA_036386195.1 Acidimicrobiia bacterium
GACGGCACGGCGTATTCGGTGATCGTGCCGGTGGGTGTGATCCGCCCGATCTTGTTACCGGACTGCTCGGTGAACCACATGTCGGCGTCGGGGCCTGCACTGATGCCCAGAGGAAAGCTGGCTGCGGTGGGTATCGGGAACTCCTCGAACACTCCCGCACTCGTGACCGTGCCAATCTGGTTGCCGATTCCCTCGGTGAACCACAACCTGCCGTCGCTGAAGTTGTACGCGACGGCGGTGGGAGACGCGCCGGCCGTGGGTACGTCGAACTCGGTGATCACGCCCGCGGTCGTGATCTTTCCGATCTTGTTCGCCCCCGGCTCCGTGAACCACAGCGCGTCGTCGGGCCCGAAGGTAATGCTGGTCGGTCGGGCGCCCGGGCTCAACGCGTATTCGGTGAAGACGCCGGCCGATGTCATCATGCCGATCTTGTCGGTGTTGTACTCGGTGAACCAGAAGTTGCCGTCAGGACCGCTGACGATTCCTATCGGCTGCGCGTTGGGCGTTGGAATCGCGAACTCGGTGACCACGCCGCTCGTGGTGATCTTGCCGATGTTGTTGCCGCCCTGCTCGACGAAGTACAAGCTGTCGATGAAGTCCGACGTGATGCCAAAGGCGCCCGCGCTAGGCGTCGGGATCGCGTACTGGGTGATGACGCCGTCGCTCGTGATCCTGCCGATCTTGTTGCCGGCAGCGGTGCCGTAGGGGTTCAACTGCGTGAACCACATGTTTCCGAGATCGGGCCCTGCGACGATGCTGAGCGGTGCGGCGTCGACCGGCGTGACCGGGAACTCCACGATCCCGTTCGCCGGTATCGCGGCCGCCGAGCTCGCCACCGAGGCGACGAGGACGATCGGCGTGCCGATCAGGCCGATCGCGAGCGCGAAGAGGCCACGGATCAGTCGCGGCGCGGTACCGGTTCCCTGCCTCCCCACCCGCTCAGCATCGGCGCCGGCAGGCGGTTCCTTGAGTTTCCTTGCGCCGGGGCCGGCAGGCGCGCCTATTGGGCGTCTTTCGCCCCGGGCTCGGTGGATGCGGCGCCGCGGAAACAGTCGGGTTCGAGATAGATGACCGTCGCGATCGGTGCCGCCTCGCGCACGCGGCGCTCGACCTCGTCGATGTCGCGTGCGAGTTGTGCAACTGACGGCGAGCGAAACTCGAGCTTGGCTGCGAGCAACACCTCGTCGGGCCCCAGGTGCAGCGTCCGTAAGTGGATCACGCGGTCGACCTCCGGCGAGGCTTCCATTGCGTCGCGGATCACCTGCTCGAGACCGCGTGACGCGGATTCGCCGATGAGCAGGCTCTTCATCTCGGTTGCGAGCACGATCGCGATCACGCCGAGGAGCGTGCCGATCGCGATGCTGCCCATGGCGTCGAAACGGCCGTTGCCGGTGATCGTCGCCAGCGCGACACCCACGATCGCGAAGACGAGCCCGACGAGCGCGCCCGCGTCTTCGAGCAGCACGACCGGGAGCTCCGGGCTCTTCGAGCGCCGGATGAAGCCGATCCACGAGTGGCCGTGCCGCAACGGTTGCGCTTCACGGAACGCAGTGCGAAACGAGAGGCTTTCGAGCACGACGGCGACGCCGAGAATCGCGAACGCGACCGCAGGCGACTCGATCTGGTGCGGGTGCACGAGCTTGTCGACGCCCTCGATGATCGCGAACAGTGCACCGAACGAGAACAACACCAGGGCAACGACGAAGGCCCAGAAGTAGCGCTCGGCGCCGAAGCCGAACGGATGCTCCTCGGTCGGCGCCCGTTCACTGCGATGGCCGCCGAGGACGAGCAGACCCTGGTTCCCCGTGTCGGCAACGGAGTGAATCGCCTCCGCGAGCAGTGACGCGGCGCCGGTGATCGCGAAGCCGACGAACTTTGCCACCGCGATGCCGAGGTTCGCGAGGAGGGCCGCGACGATCGCCCGCCGACTGCCGTCCTTCATGCGCGGGCACGCTACTGCGAGCGCGTCGCGCCCCACCCGCTGCTTCCGGGATGAGTTTTCGACCGTAGCGGTCGAAAACTCATCCCGGAACGAGACCTCTAGCTGTGCGACGCGTGCTGCTTGCGAAGCGCTGGCTTCGGGCGATGCCGAAGCCCCCGACCGCGAGGAACGTGACCGCGAGGAGCGCGATTGCTCCCTCGGGTCTGCCGGTTACCGGGAGGCTGCGGCCGGCCGCGGGGGATGCGGTCGTCGGTCGCGTTGCGCGAGAGACCCGCGGCGTCGGATGCACCCGCCGTTGGAGCGGCCGCTCGCCTCGTCGGTACCGCGGCATGGTTGGGTGATCTCGCCGAACACGACGGTACCCGCGGGCGAGACGATGACCCGCACCGGCGAGGCGAGGGCGCAGGAGCAGACGACTCGAAACGAACGTCCTGCTGCCCTCACCGATCTATCGACACGGCGCCGCAGCCTCTCCATGGGCCGGGAGGCCCAAAACAGCCGTCTTCCATTGACCGGGACGCCCGGAAGACGCCGTTCGCACCGGCCGCCGCAACGGGTGGCGGCGGTGCCCGCTCGAGCCCCGGTGCGTCGCCATCGACGGGTAACGTCGTGTTCCCCGTCACACGCTCGAAGGAGCACCAATGCCCGAAGCTGTCATCGTCGCTACCGCCCGCAGCCCCATCGGCCGGGCGTTCAAGGGTTCGCTCGTCGACCTGCGCCCCGACGACATGGCGGCCACGCTCGTGCGGGCCGTGCTCGACAAGGTGCCGCAGCTCGATCCCGGCTCGATCGACGACCTCATGCTCGGTTGCGGACTGCCGGGCGGCGAGCAGGGCTTCAACATGGGCCGCGTCGTGAGCGTGCTCGCCGGGTTGCACGACGTGCCGGGCTGCACGATCACCCGGTACTGCTCCTCGTCGTTGCAGACGATCCGCATGGCCGCGCACGCGATCAAGGCCGGCGAGGGCGACGCGTTCATCGCCGCCGGCGTCGAGGCCGTCAGCCGCTTCGGGAAGGGCAACTCCGACAGCTCCCCCGATACGAAGAACCCGAAGTTCAAGGAGGCCGGCCTGCGCAGCCTCAAGCGCGGCGAAGGTGGCCAGGGCGAGTGGAAGCCGAGCGACGACCTGCCCGACATCTACATCGCGATGGGTGAGACCGCCGAGAACGTCGCGGACCTCGAGAAGGTGTCACGCGAGGAGATGGACGAGTTCGGTGCGCGTTCGCAGAACCTCGCGGTCGCGTCACAAGGAAACGGGTTCTTCGAGCGGGAGATCACGCCGCTCACGTTGCCCGACGGCAGCGTCGTGTCCAAGGACGACGGCCCGCGCCCCGACACGACGGTCGAGAAGCTGTCGACGCTGAAGCCCGTCTTCCGTCCCGACGGCAAGATCACTGCCGGGAACGCGTGCCCGCTCAACGACGGCGCGGCTGCCGTGATCGTCATGAGCGATACACGAGCCCGCGAGCTCGGCATCACGCCGCTGGCCCGTATCGTCTCGAGCGGCGTGAGCGCGCTCGACCCCGAGATCATGGGGCTCGGCCCGATCGGCGCGTCGCGTCAGGCGCTCGCGCGCGCCGGCATGACGATCGACGACATCGACCTGGTCGAGATCAACGAGGCGTTCGCCGCGCAGGTCATCCCGTCGGCGAAGGCGCTCGGCATCCCGTGGGACAAGCTCAACGTCAACGGCGGCGGGATCGCGCTCGGCCATCCGTTCGGCATGACCGGCGCGCGCATCATGACCACGCTGCTCAACGGCCTCGAGGACGCCGACAAGACGTTCGGCCTCGAGACCATGTGCGTCGGCGGCGGCCAGGGCATGGCCATGATCGTCGAACGCCTGTCGTAACTCCCGTGCGTCAGTTCTCCGGGTGTGAGCCTGATGAGTGACGCAAGAACGGAGCGCGGCGGCGGGAGAGGCCCATGGCTCCCGCGCCTGTGAGCACGAGGCCTGCGCCTAGTAGCGCGAACGTCGTGGTGACTGCGCCGCCGGTTGCGGGCAGGGTGCCCG
>DASVIY010000291.1:0-9918 GCA_036386195.1 Acidimicrobiia bacterium
AGATCTCGACCGAGGGCTACGGGCTGAAGAAGATCGAAGCGCTCTACATGGAGCGCGATGTGGGTGCAGTTGCCGACGGCGGGTCGAGCATCGTCGCGTACGAGCGGTACCTCGAGAGCGACGACCCACAAGAGCGCGACGAGATCCTCCACGAGATCACCGACTACAACTGCGACGACTGCGAGTCGACCCGGCTGCTCCCCGCGTGGCTGGAAGCGCGCCGCCCGGAGGCGGAGCGCGAGTTCGGCGAGATCCCCCGACCCGCCGAACGAGACGCCGAGGCGTCCGAGCGTGTCGCGGAGCAGGACGCAAAGCTCGAGGCGATCGAAAATGAGCTCGCCGCCGGCGCCGGGGAGCCGGACGAGCGCAGCGGAGCACAGCACGCTCGCTGGCTCCTGGCTCAGTTGCTGCACTGGTATCGGCGCGAGGCCCGACCCGAATGGTGGGCGTTCTTCCGCCGGCTCCACGATCTTTCCGGCGACGATTTCGTCGACGACGCCGAATGCATCGGCGGACTCGAGTACGAAGGTGAGGTCGGCTATGTGAAGCAGTCGACCGTGCACCGCTACAAGTTCGTGCCGCAGGATCACAAGTTCGGGATCGGCGCCGAGCCCGTGGATCCCGCGACGGAGCACAGTGCGGGCACCGTCTTCGACATCGACGACGAGCACGGCACGATCGACCTCAAGCGCGGGAGGAACAGCGACGTTCCGCACCCGAGGAATCTGATCGCCGGCAGGCCGATTCCGACGACCGCGCAGGAGAACTCTGTCGCAGCGGTCGGGCGCTGGGTCGTGGAGCACGGAATCGAGGGGCCGGGACCATACCGCGCTGCCCGTGACCTGCTGCTCCGGCGCGCACCGCGGATTCAAGGAGCCGAACCGGGTGCATTGATCCGTCCCGACGGCGAGAAGCTCATAGACACGGCGGTGCGCGTCGTGACGCGACTCGACGACACGTGCCTGGCGGTGCAAGGTCCGCCCGGGTCGGGCAAGACCTATGCCGGCGCGCACATGGTCGTGGAGCTGCTCCGTCGCGGCTGCCGCGTGGGCGTGACCGCGAACTCGCATGCCGTGATCGGGACGCTGCTCAACGAGATCTTCGAGGTCGCGGGCGACAACGGTGTCACGCCTCGGGCGCTGCAGAAATGCGACCCCGAGCAACATCAGCATTGCGGCATCGACGCGGTCGAATCGACAACGAAGGCCCACGAGGTCGTCAGCGCGCTCGATGATCGGAACATCAACCTCGTGGCCGGTACCGCCTGGCTCTTCGCCTCCGACGATATGGCCGGCACGCTCGACGTGCTGTTCGTCGACGAGGCAGGGCAGATGTCGCTCGCGAACGCGGTGGCGGTGAGCCGCGCCGCGCGCAACATCGTGTTGCTCGGCGACCCCCGACAACTGGCCCAGCCCGGCAACGGCACGCACCCCGACGGCGCGGGCGCCTCGGCGCTCGGGCACGTGCTCGGCGAGCACGAGACCATGCCGGCGAGTCTCGGTCTGTTCCTCGACACCACGTACCGGATGCATCCCGACGTGTGTCACTTCATCTCCGAGACTTCGTACGAGGGACGGCTGCATTCCGAACCGTTGCTCGAGCGCCAGCGCGTCGACGGCGCCGGGGAATCGCTGCTCATCGGGTCGGGCCTCCGGTTCGTTCCCGTCCGCCACGCCGGCGACCGAAGCTCCTCGACCGACGAGGCCCACCGCGTCGCGAAACTCCTCGACGCGCTCATCGGCCGCACGTGGATCGACAAAGACGGTGTGGAAGCCGAGCTGGAGCTCCGGGATGTGCTGATCGTCGCGCCGTACAACGCGCAGGTGGCCTGCCTGGGCGAGCGGCTTCCCCGGGGCGCGCGGGTCGGCACGGTCGACAAGTTCCAGGGCCAGGAAGCGGCTGTCGCGATCTATTCGATGGCCACCTCGAGTGCCGAGGACGTGTCGCGGACGATCGAGTTCCTGTACGACCTGCACCGCCTCAACGTCGCGGTGTCGCGCGCCCGCGCGCTATCGATCATCGTGTGCAGTCCCGAGCTGCTCCGGCTCCATTGTCGGAACCCGGAGCAGATGCGCCTGGTCAACGCGCTGTGTCTCTACGAGGAGTGCGCGGCGCCTACGAGGAGTGCGCGACCTGATCGACGGCGCGGTGCCGTGCCGGCGTTGAGCGTCGTGTCGTGAGCATGCACTCGAGGTCGCGCAGCTCGCGGTGCATGCTCCAGCGGAGATAGGCACGAATGAGCCACGCGATCGGTACGAGCGCGGCGGGCAGCACGTACTGCTCGTAGTGGATGACGGTGCAGCCGTCGGCAGTCGGCGTGACGATGAACCCACCTTCGATCGTCGCGTGCTCCGGCGGCACGCCCGCGTTGCGACTGTGGAACCCGCCCTCGTTGAGCTCGTAGTCGAACTCGCCCCGCCACGGCACGCCCGCGAAGTGGCCGCGCACCTTGTAGCTGCCGCGCATCGGATCGGCGGGCGTGACGTCGACGGCGTCCGCCTTCACTTCCGTGTGCTCGATGTTCTTGATCTCCCAGATGGCGGTGCGCGCCACCTCCTTGGGGCACGGCATCTCGCGGGCGCTCACGGTGGTGATCCGTCGTGACATGAGCGGCTCCTTGTGGAGGCGGGCGCGGTTCGTTCCGGCGTGCATTGTGACAGCCGGTGTGGCGTCGCGCCGCGAGCGAGAGCGCTCAGAGGACTCGGGCACCCTTGAGCACGAGGTAGACGCCGAACGCGGCGAAGATTGCCCCGGCCAGCCACGCGCCGTCCTTCGTCAGCATGGCGCCGATTCGGCGCAGCACCGGATCCGCGGCCGAACGAAACAGTGCCGCCAGCGCGACCGGCAGCACCAGCGGCAGGAGGATGATGCCGATGACGAGCGCGGTCACGAGCACGCGCTCGCTGTTCGTGACCCGTGCCAGGTGAATCTCCTTCAGCGCGGCCAGGTAGAGCGCGAGCGTGCTGACGTTCACGGCCATCAGGCTCACGCCGACCAGGCCCGCCCGCAGCGGTCCACCCGTGGATCTCTCGTTGGGTGACGGCTCTTTGGGTCCGTGCGTCGCCCGGTGAATCACTTCGCCGATGCTCACGGTGATGAGCAGCACGCCGAGCACGAGGTCGACCGCACCCGACGCGTCGGTATGACGCGCGCCATGAAGCCCCGTACCGACCCCGAGTTGGATGGCCACTGCGATCGCGACGAGCACCACCGCGGCCCCGGCGACCAATGCCGCTGCCCGCGCGCGCGGCCGCGACTGGCCCGTGAGCATGACGATCACGACGATCAACAGCGTGGGGCTCAACGCCGCGCCGATCGCGAGCGGCACCACGTGTGCCAGCAGCCTGCTCATGGCGCGGCGTTGACGAGCGATCCTGCCATCTCGCGCGCAACGTTACGACCGATCGCGTTCCGTGATGCCGATTCCTCGGTCGGGATCCGCGTCGTGACTGGTAGCGGCGCAATCACCCGATGACCGTTTCGTTACGTCTCGATCAGGATAGATACCTCTTCGCGCAATGTGTGCTTCGGCAACACTCAACCAGGAGGCGGAATGAGAACGAGATGGATGATGCTCGTCGCCGCGACGACCCTCGCACTCAGCGGGGCGCTCGCGGGGATGGCACCGGCGGCGAGTGCCAACGACGGCCACAACGGCCGTCACGATCGGCACCGAGATCAAAGTGTTGTGTGGCCGGGTCAATCGATCCAGGCCGCGATCGACGCCGCACAGCCGGGCGACACGATCATCGTGCGACCGGGCGTGTACCACGGGAGCCTGGAGATCGCGACCAACGGCATCCATCTGATCGGGTTCCATGCAGTGATCGTGCCCGCAGCCACGCCCGGCGGCAGCCTCTGCAACCAGGGCAACGACCCGCCGACCGAGACGGGTATTTGCGTCCACGGCCAGGTCGACGACGCCACCGGTGACGTGATCCAGACCGTCGACAATGTCGTGGTCGCAGGCTTCAGGGTCAACGGCTTTAGCGGCGACGGTACGTTCGTCTACGGCGGCCACAACTTCACTGCGTTCAACGATGAGTTCTCACACAACGGCGGCTACGGCATCTTTGCGTTCCACTCGGAGTACGACAATTACATCGGCAACCTGTCCCACGACAACGGTGACGCCGGTCTCTACGTCGGTGAGTCACCGAAGGCCAACGTCGTCATCGAGCACAACGTCTCGTGGCGCAACACCGGCGAGGGATTGCTCTTCCGCGACGCAGTGGGTGGCCATGTGTCGGGCAACTCGTTCACCGGCAACTGCATGGGCGTGCTCGCGCTCAACGACGGCGCCGCCGGTCCCGGTCCGTTTGGGAATGTGCGGATCACCGACAACTGGATCGTCGCCAACAACAACGCGTGCCCCGGCGAAGATCAGGGGCCGCCCCCGAGGTCGGGTCTCGGGCTCGGCATCGCCGGTGACAGCAACGTCGTGGTTCGCCACAACGTGATCAACAACAACGTCCCGGGTGGTCCGACCGGCCTGCCGAGCGGTGGCATCGCGGTCATCGACTCGACACCATTCGGTGGCTCGGCACCCAAGAACAACACGATTGTCGGCAATTACCTGCACGGCAATGTGGACAACGACATCTTCTCGGATGGCAGCGGCACCGGGAACGTGTTCAAGTTCAACCGTTGCAATACGTCCGACCCGGCAGGTCTCTGCGCCTGACGGTCTCGGCTCGGAAGTCGGTGATGGTGGCCGCCTGCTCCGGCAGGCGGCCACTGTCGCGTCATCAGTCTCCATTCGCGATCGCGGTCGCCCAGCCGTAGTCGGCTTTGCCGGCAGGGCTGCGCTGCACCGCCTTGACCACGCGCAGGGTGCGCGGCGCCTTGTATCCGGCCAGCCGGCCCGCGCAGTGCGCACGGAGCTCGGCGAGGTCGGGTGGATCGTCTGCTCGCGCGGGTTGCACCACCGCGACGACGCGTTGTCCCCACTGCTTGTCGGGCGCGCCGACGACGACCGCGTCGGCAACCTTGGGGTGCGCGACGAGCACCGCCTCCACCTCTTCGGGGTACACCTTCTCGCCGCCGGTGTTGATGCAGAGGGAACCGCGGCCGAGCAGCTCGACGGTGCCGTCGGCATCGATCGTCGCCATGTCGCCGGGTAGCACCCACCGGTGTCCGTCGATCTCCACCAGCGTGCGTGCCGTGCGCTCGGGATCGCCGTAGTAGCCGACGGGCACGTAGCCGCGCGTCGCCAGCCGCCCGACCTCTCCCGAGCCCGGAGTGATCGGTCGCAGGTCGCCGTCGACGACCATCGTCTCGGCCTTTGCCGCGAAGCGCAGTGACTGCGTCGTGGGCGCGCCGGCCCGGTTCGTGACCGACACCGCCTGCGCGGGTGACTCCGACGAGCCGATGCCCTCGATGATCGCGAGCAGGTTCGGCAGCGCGTCGAACAGCCCGTGCTTCACCTCGGCCGACAACATGCTGCCGCCCGAACCGAGCATGAGCAGCGACGACGCGTCGTACGCGTCGGGCGCGTCGCGCAGCGCGGCCAGCAACGGACGCCCGCTCGGGTCGCCGACGAGATTCAACGCGACGATCCGCTCGTGCTCGATGAGGCGCAGCACTTCGGTCATGTCCATGTGTGCATCGGTGTAGATCACGGCGCGCCCGCCGCCGAGCAGCGTGCCGAGTGCCGACCACTGGCCGCCCGCGTGCATGAGCGGCCCGAGACCGAGCGAGACGAAGTCAGGTGGCGCGCTTCCCGGCGCGAGGAACGGGCGCACGCGCCCGGCCGGGTTCCCGACGACCGACGGGCCGATGTCCTCGGGTCGTTCGATGCGCGGGCCACCGGGGTTCCCGCCGCCGAGCGCGGCGAAGAAGATGTCTTCCTGTCGCCACACGACACCGCGCGGGAGACCCGTCGTGCCGCCGGTGTAGAGGATGTAGCGGTCGTCGGCCGAGCGCGGCGGGAAGTCGCGGACAGGGGATCCGGAGGCAAGCACCTCTTCGTACGGCACAGCGTCGGTCGCCCCGCGCACATCGCTCGTGTCGTCGACCTCGACAATGACCCGCAATCCCTGAGACCGTGTTCGCACCGCGTCGAGACGCGGCGCAAACGATCGATGCGAGATCAACGCCACGAGATCGGCGTCGTCGAACAGGTAGGCCAGCTCGTCTTCCACGTACCGATGGTTGATGTTGACGGGAACGGCGCGCAGCTTGTAACACGCGAGCATCGCTTCCAGGTACTCGGCGCCGTTCGCGAGCAGCAACCCGACATGGTCGTGCGGCCTCACACCGAGCTCTTTGAGCCCGTGCGCGAGCCGGGTGGCGCGCTCGTCGAGCTCGCGGTAGGTGAGACGCGTCGATCCCGCGACCAGCGCCTCCCGTTGCGGAACGTGATCAGCGACGCACTCGAAGAGATCAGCGAGATTGAACTCCAACCGCCGCACCTACTGTCGCTCGCACCGGACCGTCGCTACATTGCGATTCTGCCCGCGACCCGGAGGGCCCGCCATGACGGCCGGCGAGATCACGCCGATGCTCGTGCGAGACGACGGCTTCGTGCCGAAGGAGCGTTACCTCTCGCGCGCGTTCCTCGATCTCGAGATGGATCGTCTCTGGCCCAGGGTCTGGCAGATCGCGTGCCGCGAGGAGGAGATCCCGCAGCCCGGCGACTATCTCGAGTACACGGTCGGCGACCAGTCGATCCTCCTGGTGCGCAGCGCGCCTGACGTCATCACTGCGCATCACAACGCATGTCTGCACCGCGGCACGCGCCTCGCTGCCGGCCGCGGCCATTTCGACGACGGCCGGATCCAGTGTCGATTTCACGGCTGGCGGTACGCACTCGACGGCGAGCTCACGCGTGTCGTCGACCGCGAAGAGTTCACGGCGTTGCCCGACGGTCTGCGCCTCGGCGAGGTGCGGGCCGAGCGCTGGGGTGGCTTCGTCTTCGTCAACATGGATGCCGATGCCGAGCCCCTGCTCGACTTTCTCGACCCGCTTCCCACACTCCTCGCGCCGTATCACCTCGACGAGATGCGGCTCCGCGGCTCCTTGAGCACGTTCATCCCCGCGAACTGGAAGGTGGTCGTCGACGCGTTCAACGAGGCGTATCACGTGCAGGGCACGCATCCGCAGCTGTTGCCGTGGACCGACGACGTGAGCATCGAGTACGAGCAGTTCGCCACCCACGCGCACTACGGACGGCTGCCGAACGCCCGCCGCGAGCTGCGTCCGAGCCCACGCCTCGACATCGAAGCCGCCGACGTCGACGAAGGCGAGATTCTCGCCGGGCTCGTGCGGGGCCTCGGCGGCGCGTTCCTCGGTGAGGAGACCGCGCTGGTCGACGAGCTCCGCGCGGCCGACCTTCCACCGGGCGCGCTGCTTCCCACGTTCCAAGCTCGCCGGCGCGAGCTCCTCGCCGCCCGCGGACTCGATGTCTCGGCATTCGCCGATGAGCAGCTCACCAGCGCGGACGACGTCTTCGTGTTTCCCAACGTCGTCGGACCGATCTATCCCGGGAGCGCGATCGTGTTTCGCACGCGTCCCGATGGCCTCGACCCCGACCGCTCCATCAAGGACACATGGGTGCTCGAGTGGCCGAGCCCCACCCACCCGCCCCGCGCGGTCGAGCCCCGGATCTACACCGACTGGACCGCGCGCGACTGGGGCATGGTCACAAACCAGGACTACGCCAACATGGTCGAGGTGCAGACCGGCATGAAGTCACGCGGCTTCCGGGGTTCGCGCCTCAACCCCCGCCAAGAGAGCAACGTGCTGCACATGCACCGCGTGATCGACCGTTACCTCGTGCAGTGACCAGTTCGGGAAAGCCGGGATTCCTGCGCCGGAGATCTCAGCCGAGGACGTCGGGGAGGCGCTGCTCGAGGTCGGTCCACATCTCGCGGGTCAGCGTGGCCTTGAGCAGGTCCCCAATTCCCGTGAAGAGCTCGGGCGGCAGCGACTTGTGGAGGTCTTCGATCTCGGCCGCGCGGTGCTCGGCCGAGATCGACTCGAGCATCCACGGCAGCAGTCTCGGCACGAGCTCCGGAGGATCGGAAGCGAGGATCTTCGCGAAGAGCGCCGCTTGCTCGTCGTCGTCGAAGCGCTCGAACAGCGGGGGGACGAGCTCGTCTTCCTCGACCCGGATGTGCGCGACGAGATTGTCTTCGAACAAGCGGGTCGTCTCGGCCACAACCGCCCGCGCCGCGCACGTCGCCGTGTGCTCCCTGTCGAGGCGGAGCTCCACCAAGCTGCGGTGAATGTCGTACAGGATGCCGAGCTCGGTGCGATGGTCAGAAGTGATCGCGTCGGGCACGTCGATGCCGCGTGCGCGCATCGCAGGGAACAGCACTGCGTCTTCGGCCGTCGAGTGGGCGGTGACGACCTGGCGCAGGAAGTCGAAGCGTCCGTCGACCGCGGCAAGCCCGTTGGCGTCGGACGGCAGCTGCGCGACCTCGGCGCGGAGCTTGGCGACCTCGACGCGCAGCGCGGTGTGGATGTCGTACCAGCCCCGCAGCGGTCCGGTGCTCGCGTCAGCCATGCGTCGCCTACGAAGTCTCCGACGCCGCGGCCGGCGCGATGTCGGGCTCGACGGGCGTGGCGACGTCGGGCTCGGCCGGCGTGGCGGCGGGCCACAGCGAGAGGATCACGTCGAGAAACTCCTCGGACGCGTCGAGGTTGCCGAGATGGCTCTCACCGTGGCGCACGCGGAGCTCTGAGTCCGCGACCAGAGCGGCCTGGTGCTCGCCATGCGCGAGCGGCACGATGTGGTCGGCGTCGCCGTGCCAGAAGCGGATCGGCACGCGGATGTCTCGCAGCAGAAAACCCCACTCGCGCGCGAAGAGCAGCATGTCGTACACTGCCGCCCCGAGGCCCTTGCGCGCGGCGGTGTTGAGGTCGTCGAGGAACATCGCCCGCATCTCGGGGCGTCGGAAGACGCGCCGGTCGCCCTCGGGTGTCGTGAGCATGTACAGGAACATCGTCTGCTCGCCGATCGGGCGCAACGAACGCGCCGCCGCGGTGAGCCCGAACCTGAGCGGATCACGCACCAACGTGAGCAGAAGCTCGAACCGCGGCAGGATCCCGACGATTCCGCCCGCAGCCGCCTCCTCGCCGCGAGACGGCGCAACCCCGCCGAGCACGATCCCCGCGACGACCCGTTCCGGCATCGCGTACGCGCACGCGAGCACGTAGGGCCCGCCGCCGGACAGCCCGACGATTCCGAAACGATCGAGTTTGAGCGAGTCGGCAAACTGCCGGATGTCGTCGGTCGACGCGAGGAAGCTGGGGTGTTGAAACCGCGTCGAGCCACCGGTGCCGGGCCGCTCCACCGCGATGATCCGCATCCCGCGCTCGGCGGCGGCCGTTCGAGCCACGGGTGGGACCTGACCCCGGGCGCCGGGCGTGCCGTGAAACCACAGCACCGGCAGCCCGTTGGGAGAGCCATACTCCGCGTAGCCGATCTTGCGGCCGTCGCGCAGTTCCACCGTTCCCTCGATCAGCGCGGGTTCAACTTTCACCCCAATAGCTTGCCCGAACCACGAGCCGTTGCACGAAAGCGGACGGATTCCGACACGTCCAGCGGACCACTCGAGCGCGCGGCGCGTCAGTCCATCAAATGGCGGCCGGTCACGAGGGGCAGGTCGAGGGTGGAGAGGAGGCCGGGCGGCGCGTCGCACACGGCGGGGATCGCGTTGAGGAGCCGCATCGCGGTGGCGAGCAGGCCGCCGGTGTTGTGATCGCCGTCCTCACCGAGCAGCTCGAGCTCGCACTTCATCGTCGGGTTGCCGGAGACCAGGATGCGGTACGACCCCTGCCCGCTCCAATGCGGCCACTCGGGCGCCACCGCCTGGTTCATGCGGGTCACGTGCTCCACGACGAGCTTGGGCTTTCCGTCCACGATGCCCTGGATCTCGAAGCGCAACCCCGCCATCGTGCCGGCCTCGATCA
>DASVIY010000292.1:0-8425 GCA_036386195.1 Acidimicrobiia bacterium
GCGAACCGGCCGGCGGGCGATTCGAGGACCGCGCGGTGCACCCGCGTCGCGACCTTTTGCATCTCGACCAGGACACGTCCCGGAGACGGTGCGGGCACGTCACCATGATGCACCAGTGCCGAACGACGGGACCTCGCGCTCTGAATGGTCCTCATCAGAAGTTCTCGCGTGAGCCGTGTCAGCAGTGTTCGCGTGCGTCGGTCCATGCGGTGATGTCGTTGAGATGGCGCAGTTGCGTTGAGTCGGACCGGCCCCCGTAAGACTCGGGCGGTCGACGTCCGTTCAGATGGTTCGGCCCTAGGCGGTTTGGGTCGCGGTTCAAGTTTCCGCCCCAGAATTCCGAAAGGTGCGTTTGTTGAGAAGTTCGAGAAGGCATGGACGAGGGAGACAGCGTGACGGCTTGGCGCGGCCCGCTGACCCGACGGCACCGGGTGGAAGCCCGTCTCGTGCTTGTTGTTGCCGTAATGGCCGCGGCCGCACTTGGGATGGTGGTCGGCGGCGCACCGGCAGGCGCCCGTCTAGGAAAACGGTCGCCACCTACCACGACCACCACGACCACGGCCCCACCGAACACGACGACGGTCCCGGTCAGCTCTCGTCCGACCGGCAAGCTCGTTCCGCCCACGGGCGCGCTGCTCGGCGGCTTCATGTCGCCGGCGGGGACTGTGTGGTCGCAGTCCGCTGTGACCGCGCGAGAGGCCCTGCTCGGCCGCAAACTCGACGTCGACCATCGCTATTACGGCTGGACCACCGTCTTTCCCACGCCCAACGATGCCTGGGACGTGCAGAACGGCCGGATCCCGATGATCACCTGGCAGCCGTTCGGCACGACGCTCGACGCCATCAACGCCGGCAGCTCCGACGACATGATTCGCAGTCGCGCGCGCGGCGTCGCGTCGTTCGGGAAGCCGATCTTCTTGCGATGGGCGCACGAGATGAACGGGAATTGGTACCCCTGGGACGGCTACCACAACAACACGCCCGGTCTGACTGACGGCCCGGCCAAGTACGTCGCGGCGTGGCGGCACATTCACGACCTGTTCGTCGCGGCGGGAGCGACGAACGCTGTGTGGCTGTGGTGTCCGAACCGGGCGAGCTTCCCGACCGCCGCCTGGAACGCGTACCAGAACTACTACCCCGGCAACGGCTACGTGGACTGGGTCTGCATCGACGGCTACAACCGGTTCCAGACGGACTGGCGGTCGTTCAGCACTCTTTTCACGCCGATCTACACGACGTACGCCACGACGAAGCCGGTCATGGTCGGCGAGACGTCGTCGGTCGAGGGTCTGACTGCGGGACAGAAGGCGGCCTGGATCGCCGACGCACAGGCCGCGGTCAAGCAGTCGTTCCCGGCGATCGCCGCGTTCTTGTGGTTCGACAGCCAGTCGAGCGGCCACGACTGGAGGATCGACAGCTCCGCGACGTCGCTGAGCGCGTTCAAAACGCTCGCGCTCGATCCCTACTTCCGCACTCGCCTGTAGCTTGGCGGCGGAACCGAGGATGGTCGTGTGCTTGGTGGCCGGCGACGGCGTCGATCCGTCGACAAGCCGGCGTTGGGGAATACTGCCGAGCGCTGCATGTCGCGAGTCGCATGCGTGCGGCAGGTTTGTTGCCCCTGACGCGAACCGAGCTCTTCGCGCAGCGAAACCTATGGTGCGGCGCGGCGCGGAGTCCGAGCGGGCGTGCGACCGAGTAGGCCGCGTTCGATGAGAGTCGTCAGTACCTCAACGATGCGCGTGTCAGCGAGGTCGTAGGCCGTGCCGAAGGCGTAGTCGGGGCCGCGCTCGAGCAGTGCGAGGAGAACGAGCGAGCCGACGCGGACGTCGAACGGATACTCGCGGTCGATGGCCGCCAATGCATCGTCGAAGGCGAGGAGGATTGCCGCGCCGCTCTTCAGCCGAAGCTCGTTGAGCGCGGGATTGTGCGCCTCTTCCTGGAGCACTGCCGCGAAGACACCTCGATACCGTCGGTGCAGGGCGAGGCACTCCTCGAGCCACGCGCGCAGTGCGTACCCGTCGTCATCTTTCCCGATCGCCCCGTCAAACTGCGCGGCCAGGTCGGAGAGCCGTGCCATGCACTGTTCGGCCAGGGTCACGAGCAGCTGAGTCTTGTCGTCGAAGTACTTGTAGAAGGTGCCGCGCCCCGCTCCTGCGGCTTCGAGCACGTCCTGCACGCTGGTGGCGTGGAACCCACGAACGGCGAAGGTCTCCGCCGCAGCGTCGAGGATGCGTTGGACGGTCTTCGGCGTCTGCGCGCTGCCGTCGCTGCCGGACGGCTTCGCCGCTGGTCGGCGTCGGCCGGCGCGCGCCCCTTTCGGGCCCGGCGCCGCAGCCGCCGCGTGCGCGGCCAGAGCGTGCGGCGGTGTCGAGGGGAACAGCGTGAGCTGGACGAAGGTCGCGAACGAATCGAGCACCTCGTCGTCGCCCAACGTGCGTGTGATGCCTTTCTGCCGGTAGTCGTTCATGCGGAACAGGAGGGCGAGGAGCACGGTGGCCACACCGTCAACGTCGATGTCGTCGTCGCCGATGGCCCCCTCGAGCCGGGGGGACAGCGACGATACGCACGACACGATGTACTCCGCCATCATCGGTCGCCGCGATGCTGCGGGCGAGTTGACGACGGCCGACTGGAGGTAGAGGGGCTTGTACTTGTCCTGGACCCAGGCCCACTCGCCGACCCACCAGTGCAGGTTGTCGTACCCCTCGGCTGTCGGGCCGATGGGACCGAGCCGGCGGATCACCCGCAATAGGTCCGCCGCGGCCCCGCGGATCTGCTCGATGAAGAGCTGTTCCTTGCTCGCGAAGTACTGGTAGAGCGCGGCGCGCGAGGTGCCGGCCGCTTCGGCGATGTCCTCGACGCTGGTCGCGTGGAAACCCTTTGCCTCGAAGAGTCCGCGGGCGGCGTCGACGATGGCCTGGCGCGTGCGGGCTCCGCGCTCGCCCACGACTGGGCTGTGAGGGCCATAGCTGGCACGGCGCACGAGGTTCGCGTCGATGGGATGGACGCTAGCGCCGATCTGACAGCGACGTACCGATCGCGACGACAACACTCGAGAGGCCGGGATCACCTTCGTGACGCGATCGCCTTCGCGAAGCGATCGAGGAGCGGAAGGATCTCGTCGCTGGAAGCGGTGGGGATGTCGAGGACGACCTGGTCGACGGCGAGCTCCTGGAAGCGGTCGAGCTGGATGGCCAGCCGGTCGTCGTCGACGACCTCCTGCATCGGCCAGACGATCGGGCCCTCGGCGGGGCGGCCGGCGTCCACCCATCGTTGCCGGAGCTCGCCGAGTCTGGCGGCGAGCCACTTACCCTGGCTCCCGCCCGGGATCCATCCGTCGGCCCACTCGATGATCGCTTCGAAGGCGCGCTCACCTGCTTGCGCCCCGAGCAGCACGGGGACCGTCGGCTGCACCGGCTTGGGCCAGGCCCAGCTCCGCTCGAGGTTGGCGAACTCGCCGTGGTATTCGGCTTCGGTCTCGGTCCACAGCGCCCGCATGAGCTCGACGTGCTCACGCACGATAGCTCGGCGATGCGTAACGGCCTTGCCGTGGTTGGCGAGTTCCTCGCGGTTCCAGCCGAAGCCCACACCGAGGGTGAATCGGCCGCCGGAGAGGTGGTCGAGCGTGGCAATGGTCTTGGCGAGCGCGATCGGGTCGTGCTGGGCGACGAGCGCGACACCGGTGGCGATCCGCAGCTGTGTCTGCGCGGCGATGAACGCGAGCGCCACATACGGGTCGGGGAACTCAAAGTACTCCGCGGGGAGGTCACCGCCGGCGGGCCAGGGGCTCTCGCGAGAGACGGGGATGTGGGTGTGCTCGCCGACGATCACGCAGTCGAACCCGCGCTCCTCGGCCGCGTGCGCAAGCTCGAGGAGCGGCATCGCGGCGCGGGTCTCCCGGTAGAGCAGCCCAACTTGTGGGAAGGAACCCCGGTTCGTCACGGCGACCTCTTGCATCGGCGGGATCTGACACTAATGTACCGACAAGTCGAGCGGCAAGGACCCGCTCGCCGCGTCAGCAGAAAGGGGCCTCGGAGTGGTACCTGAGCCGGGCTCGTTGCGCGACAGGGTGATCGTCATCACCGGCGCGGCGTCGGGGATGGGGCGCGCGAGCGCGCTGCGGTGCGCTGCGCTCGGGGCGGCGGTGATCGCCGCGGATCTGGACAAGGAGGGCGCCGCCGCGGTTGCGGAGGAGATCGAGTCTTCGGGTGGTGCCGCACTTGCGCACGCCGTCGACCTCACCGTCGAGGCCGACGTCAACGGTCTAGCCGACGCCGCGGTCGCACGCTTCGGGACGGTGCACGCGCTGCACAACAACGCTTACGCCGTCCACCCCGAGGCAGCAGCCGACCTCCTCGGCACGAGCTTGGAAGCGTGGGACTGGACGATCCGCACCTGTCTCACGAGCCAGTTCCTGTGTTGTCGCGCCGTGCTGCCGCACATGCTCGAGCACGGCAATGGCTCGATCATCAACGTCTCGTCAGGCAACGGGTTCGCGGGGAGCACCGGTTCGGCGGCGTACGGCGCAGCGAAGGCCGGCACCATCGCGCTGACGAAGTACATCGCCACGCAGTACGGCAAGCGCGGGATCCGTTGCAACACGATCGTGCCCGGCTGGACCATCGGCACGGGATGGACCGGCGACGGGGAGTACACGGACGCGCAGCGCACGTTGTTCGATCGGGCGCTGGCCGACGTCTGCATGCCACAGCTCGCGGTTCCCGACGACATCGCGCCCGTCGTGGCGTTCCTCGCATCCGACGACGCGCGATACGTGCAGGCCGCGACGATCGACGTGAACGGCGGCTTGCTCGCGCACATGCCGGGTATCGCCGGCCGGCCGACCCGGCCGTCTCCGGGCGTCGGCTGAGGGCACGGCGATGGGAACCGTGCCGGCGAGCGAGCAAGCGCGAGCGGTGCACCAGTTGCTGCGCGAGCAGCGGGCCGCAGCCGGCAGGTCGGTTCCGTCGCGTGCGGAGCAGCTCGCCATGGCCGAGCGGATCAGCGACAGCACCACGGAGCCGCCGGGCGTGACCTACGACGACGTGGTGGCAGGCGCAGTGCCCGCGCAGTGGGTCACACCCGAAGGCGCGGACGCGCGGCGTGTGCTCGTCTACTTCCACGGCGGGGGCTACTGCTTCTGCTCGATGCACTCGCACCGCAAGCTCGCCGGCCACCTCGCGAGGGCGGCGGGCTGTCGCGCGCTCAACGTCGACTATCGGCTGGCACCCGAGCATCCACATCCGGCCGCGCTCACCGACGCGTTCGCCGCGTACCGCTGGCTGCTCGCAACAGGCGTCGAAGCCGGCGACGTCGTTGTCGCCGGCGACTCGGCCGGCGGCGGGATCGCCGTCGCGCTCCTCGTCAAGGCGCGCGACGAGGGGGTGGCGCTCCCGGCGGCCGGAGTGCTGCTCTCGCCGTGGATCGACCTCGCCATGACCGCCGACAGCATCACGACGCGGGCCGAGGTCGACATGCGACAGGACCCCGCCGGCACAAAGTGGTGCGCGCAGCTGTTCCTAGCGGGGCAGGATCCGCGCGACCCGTACGCTTCCCCGCTCTACGCGGATCTCACCGGCCTGCCGCCGCTGTACATCCAAGCCGGCGATTGGGACATCCTCGCCGACGACGCGCATCGCCTCACCGATCGCGCCCGGCGTGCCGGGGTCGACGTCCGCCTCGACCTGTTCCCCGAGATGCTGCACGCCCACCAGATCTGGGCGGGCAACATGCCCGAAGCCGACGACGCCGTCGCTCGCATCGGCGACTACGTGAGGCAACGTCGCACCCTCACATCGGAGGCAGCATCGTGAGCGGGCGGGCGACGTTCCCGGGCGTCGGTGTGCTCTATCGCGCGACCGACGAGATGCGGTTCCTCGACCTCGCGCGCGCCGCCGACGAACGAGGCTTCACGTCACTCGTGCTCGGAGAGCACACGCACATTCCTGTCACGTCGGACCCGGGGAACTTCCCGGGCGCCGGGGACGACATCCCGCGAACGTACCCGCGCCTGCTCGACCCGTTCGTCGCGCTGTCGTTCGTCGCCGCGCAGACGTCGCTGAAGATCGCCACCTGCACGTCGCTCCCCGCGCAGCACGATCCGATCGCGTTGGCCAAGGCGCTCGCGACGCTCGACTCGTTGTCGGGAGGGCGCTTCACCCTCGGTGTCGGGTACGGCTGGAACCCCGACGAGCTCGTCAACCATGGGCACGAGTGGAAGCACCGACGGGCGATCGTGCGAGAACACGTCGAGATGATGCGCGCGCTGTGGACCGAGACAGAAGCGGAGTACCACGGCGAGCTCGCCAACCTCGAGCGCAGCTGGGCGTGGCCGAAACCGGCGCAATCCTCGATCCCGGTGCTCCTCGGCGCGGCCGGACGCGAGCACGCGATGCAGGCGATCATCGAGTGGGCCGACGGATGGATGCCGGGCGGCTCGATCAGCTGGATCGGCGATCGGCTTACGGAGCTGCGACGGCGATGGTGCGAGGCCGGACGTCGGCAGTCGGGCCCGATCGTCTGGGTGATCCAAGACGTCGTCGACGACGAGAAGCTCGGCGCCCGGCTCGAACGCCTCGCCGCGCTCGCTGTCGACGAGATCGTCGTCGCGTTCGAGACCGTCGAGAGGGACGAGATCCTGCCGGTGCTCGATCGCTACGAGAAGGTGATCGCGGCGAACGCGAGATGACCGTGAGAGAAAGGACACAGATGGCTGAGGACTTCATCGTCTCCGCAGACGGGCACTTCGTCGAACCCACCGACCTGTTCGTCACGCGCCTTCCGAAGCACCTGCGTGAGCTCGCAGTCTGGGAGGAGGACTTCGAGGTCGAGTCGCTCGGTGGCGAGGACTATCCCTACTTCAGAAAGCTGCACACACCGGGCTTCGAGGGGTGGACCTACATGCGGTACCGCCACCACGACGGCTCACCGCAGACCGGCGATCCTGCTCGCATCATCGAGGACCTTGACCACGAAGGCATCCAGGCGACGTTGCTGCATCCCAACCACGCATTGTTCGGGCTGTACACCCACGACCACCACGAGCTCTCGATGGCTCACGCCCGCGTGTACAACAGCTACATCGCGGAGACCTTCGCGCCGTACCGCGAGCGGGTCTTCACCACGTCGCCGATCCCGTTGAGCGATCTCGACGACGGCGTCGCCGAGATCGAGCGCGTTGCCGCGCTCGGCGCACGAGCGATCATCCTGCCCGCAGTCTCGCCGATCCCGTACAGCTCTCGAGCTCTCGATCCGGTGTGGGCGGCGGCGCAGGCGAACGGCATGCTCGTCGCCTTCCACGTCGCGACCGGCGGCGTGAAGGTGAGCCACGAGGCGGCGCCCGCGCTCCAGGGCATGATCGCAACCGCGCGCACGCAGAACCATGAAGAGCTGGACGACGAGCTGATCGTCGATCGGTTCATGTCCGCAGCCGTGATGGCGCCCATCGTGCCGCAACGAATTGTGGTGTCGCTCGTGGGTAGTGGTGTCCTCGAGCGGTTCCCGGACCTCCATTTCGTGCTCGTCGAGTTCAACGCCCACTGGCTCGTTGCGGCGATGGCTGCGATGGACAAGGCGTGGACGCTCGGCGTCGGGCAGTTCCGCGACTGGTGGGCCGGCACCTGGGACAACGCGCGCGGCGCCGACGACCAGCCGGGCATGGCACAGCTGTTCCGGCTGAACGAGCGCTGGCCGTACCCGCTCACGCCGACTGAGTACGTGCAACGGCAGATTCACGTGTCGTTCCAAGAAGACCCCGTGGCAATCGCCTGCCGGCATGTCACGGGGGTCTCGCCGCTCGTGTGGGGCGCGGATTACCCGCACGCGGAAGGAACGTTCCTCCACACCCGCGAAGCGATCGAGCACCAGTTCCGCGGCGTCGAACCCGCGGACCGTGCGGCGATCCTCGGTGGGACTCTGGGAGGACTGCTCGGAGTCAAGGCTCCGACCTCGCCATGAAGAAGTACGGCGACATCCACATCGGTACCCGACGGAGTTCGCACGGGTCCGAGACCAGTCCGAGCGAGCTGTACTACGACCCGTACGACGTGGAGATCGATGCGGATCCGTACCCCGTCTACCGGCGGCTCCGGGAGGAGGCGCCGCTCTACTACAACGAGCGCTACGACTTCTTCGCTGTGAGCCGGGCTGATGACGTCGAGCGGGTCCTCACGGATCACGAGAGCTTCATCTCGGGCCGCGGCGCCTTCCTCGACTTCGTCCGCGCGGACGTCGCGATGCCGCCCGGCATGTTGATCTTCGAGGACCCGCCATCCCACACGCGGCACCGAAAGGTGCTGTCCCGAGTGTTCACACCGCGACGGATGGCGGAGCTCGAGCCGCAGATCCGTGCGTACTGCGCGCGAAGCCTCGACCCCTTCATCGGCGCGCAACGTTTCGACTTCGTCACCGACCTCGGCGCTCAGGT
>DASVIY010000293.1:0-4425 GCA_036386195.1 Acidimicrobiia bacterium
GTCCATCAAGCGGCCCCGTAGACGCGCCATCCGCTGGTGTGACCGCTTCGATCCCATCGCCTGGCGCAGTTGATCGGCTTCGCCGGGCGTGAAGTTGGCGACGTCGATCGCCATTTGCATGAGCTGCTCTTGAAACAGCGGCACACCGAGCGTCTTCTTCAGGCACGGCTCGAGCAACGGGTGGAGATAGGTGACCGGCTCCTCGCCATTGCGCCGGCGGAGATACGGATGCACCGATCCGCCTTGGATCGGGCCGGGCCGGATGAGCGCGACTTCCACCACCAGGTCGTAGAAGCACTCCGGTCGCAGCCGCGGCAGCGTCGCCATCTGCGCCCGGCTCTCGACCTGGAACACGCCGATGGTGTCGGCCGCGCTCAACAACGCGTAGACCTCGGGCTCCTGCGGGATCGTCGCGAGGTCGATGTCGACGCCCTCGTGGTCGCGCACGAGGTCGACGGCGAGATGCAGCATCGTGAGCATGCCGAGGCCGAGCAGGTCGAACTTCACCAGGCCGGCGGCCGCGCAGTCGTCCTTGTCCCACTGGAGCACCGAGCGGTTGTCCATACGGGCCCACTCGATCGGGCAGAACTCGACCAGCGGCCGGTCGGCCATCACCATCCCGCCGGAGTGGATGCCGAGGTGGCGCGGGTAGTCGAGCACCTGCGTCGCGAGATCGAGCACCACCTCGGGGATGGCCGGCGCGTCGTCTTCACGGTGATCGGGCGCGAGCGCGTCGAACGCGGCCGCGTGCGCGCGGGGCTCGCCGCCGTGCCCCGCGGCGTCGCGGCCGGCCCAACGGTCGACCCAAGTGGTGATCGCGTCGGCCTGCCCCGGTGACAGCCCCGCGACCTTCGCCATCTCGCGCATCGCGGAGCGCGGCCGGTACGTGATGACGTTCGCGACCTGCGCGGCGCGGTCGCGGCCGTAGCTCTCGTAGACGTACTGGATGACCTCCTCGCGGCGCTGGTGCTCGATGTCGAGGTCGATGTCGGGCGGCCCGTCACGCTCGGGTGACAGGAACCGCTCGAACAGCAAGCCCAGCGCGACCGCATCCGCCTTCGTGACCCCGAGCGCGTAACACACCGCGCTGTTGGCCGCGCTGCCGCGCCCCTGGCAGTAGATGTCGTTGCGCCGGCAGAAGTCGACGATGTCGTGCAACAACAGGAAGTAGCCGGGAAAGTTGAGCTGCGCGACCACACCGAGCTCGTAGTCGATCTGGCTGAGCGCCTGCTCGTGCTGCGGATGGCTCGGCGGATAGAAGACGGCCGCGCCGCCGAACGTCAGCTCGCGCAGCCAGGTCATCGGCGTGTGACCGGCCGGCACGTCGTAGTCGGGAAGGTCGGGCGCCGCGAGCTTGAGGTCGAACGCGCACGCATCGGCGATCTCCACGCTGCGAGCAACCGCACCGGGCCAGCGGGCGAAGCGACGATGCTGCTCGGCCGCGCTGCGCAAGTGGGCGAACGGCGCCGCGGGCAGCCACCCGTCGATCTCATCGAGGCTACGGCGGGCGCGGATCGCAGCCAGCGCGGTTGCAAGCTGCCGCTGCTGTGGCGTGGCGTAGTGCACGTTGTTGGTGGCGACCACGTCGACACCGGTGCGGATCGCCATCTCGGCCAGCGCGTCGTTGCGATGCCGGTCGAGCGGATCACCATGGTCCCAAAGCTCGACGAGCATGCGGTCGCGACCGAACGCTTCGACGAGACGCGCCAGCTCGCGTTGCGCGGCTGCGGGACCATCGCGCACCAACGCGGCGGGTACCGCGCCTTTGCGACAGCCAGTGAGCACGAACCAGTGGTCGTTGCCCGTGCCGGCACAACCGTTGGTGACGTGCACAGCGGCTCGCGCCGCGCTGGCAAGGGCGGGAACGGAGTGACGCGGCGCGCCCTTCTCCCCCGCGAGCTGCGCTTCGCTGATCGCACGGGCGAGCCGGGCGTGCCCGACCGGCCCTTGCGCGAGCACGACGAGGTGCTCGCCGGGCGGGTCGGCATCGCCGTTGGGTGGTGCGGTGGCCCCGAGGGTCAGCTCCGCGCCGAACACCGTGGGCAGCTCGAGCGCGCGTGCAACTTCGGCGAAGCGGACGATCCCGTAGAAGCCGTCGTGATCAGTGACCGCGAGCGCGTGCAGCCCGAGCCGGACGGCTTCCTCGACCAGCTCCTCGGGATGGCTCGCCCCGTCGAGGAACGAGAAGTTGGTGTGACAGTGGAGCTCCGCGTATCCGGAAGTGTTGGGCATCGGCGCGCACTAGTCGTAGAGCGCTTCGACGCCGGCGCGGCCCTGCTCGACGGCAACGAGACACGCGACTGCACCGTCGCCGCTGTGATGGCCGTCACGGGGTGTCTCGTCGGTGTTTACCGTGTCGACGACGACCTGCCACAGCACGCGACGCCGGCGCGTCAGACGGTCCCACCACCGCACGTCGTGGGGCCACGGACCGGCCCACGACTCGACCGCGATCGAGCGCGTGGACCACAGCCGTTCACAACGCAACGCGATCGGCGCACCCGACACTGCGCCGCGGCCCGACACGGTGACCGGCTCTCCGTCTGCGCCGAGCAGCTCCGCCGGCAACGGCGGATCGAACACGCGCGCCGGCGCAGGACCGGGGATCCGACCCGGCCACCCGGGTGTCTCCTGCGCTCCTTTCGACTCGGGCGCGCGCGGATCACCCCAGGGCACCCAGCGCACCCGCTCCGCCGGTGTGCGACCACCTTGTTGCACCGCGGTGGCGACCGCGTCGTGGCCCAACATCGCCTGCACCCGCGTGAGTGCACGCGCCGCTCGATCGCCCGCGGCCGCGTCGCCACCCCAGAACCCGAGCTGTCGGCCGGTCGCCGGTGTCACTTCGTCGGGCACGAGTCGCAGCAACGCGAGACCCCCGGTGACGATGTCGGCGTCCGCGAGATCGGGATCGACGCCCGACCCGTCTGCCACCGCGAGCCAGCCTTCGAGCTGCCACCG
Organism: Acidimicrobiia bacterium; assembly: GCA_036386195.1. Taxonomy (GTDB): domain Bacteria; phylum Actinomycetota; class Acidimicrobiia; order IMCC26256; family JBBRZM01; genus JBBRZM01. The sequence continues at coordinate 2,959 of DASVIY010000293.1, forward strand.
CACACGCGTCGCGAGCGCGGCGGGTGTGAGCGCACCTTCGTGACGCCAGCACCGCGCCAGCTGCTCGCCGTGCTCGGTCTCGGCTTCGATGCGCACCCGTGTGCACGCGAGGCCCAGCGCGCCGAGCCGTTCGAGGAGGCGGTCGGCCAGACCCTTGGCGACGAACGCCGCGGTCTCGACCTGCACCGCGGGCGGATCGAGCTCGGCGGTCTCGGTCAGCTCGGGCGGTGGCGGCGCCGGCGGTGCGGCGTGCTCGTCGAGGCCCCGCGCCAACCGGTGCGCGCCGCGACCGGTCGCACCGAAGCGGCCGAGCACCGCCGGCTCGGGCAACGCGGCGAACGCGCCCAGCGTGCGCAGGCCCAACCGCACCAGCAGGTCGGCGAGCTCGGGATCGCCCAGCGCGCGCACCGACCAGGGCGCGAGGAACTCCGCCGTCGCGTCGGCAGTGACGACGTACACGCTGTCGTCGCGACGTGCAGCCGCGCGGGCCGCGAGCCGAGCCGCGAAACGACCGTCGGCGATGCCGGTACGCACCCCGTCGACACCCACACCGAGCACCGCGTCACGCACGTGCGCGGCGAGCCCGTCGTCGCCGCCGAAGTAGCGCGACGGACCCCGGGTGGGAAACGTCAGGAGCCCGGGCCGCTCGAGCACCAGGCGCGGGGTGATCGTCTCCACCGCCGCTGCGACCGCTTCGAACGCACGCGCCTCCACGTGCGGATCGGCGGCGGCCACCACGAGCCCGGCACAACGGGCCTCGGCTTCGCGCCGGCGCAGCCCCACGACCACTCCTTCGACGCGCGCTTCCCGCGAGGCGGCTCGCACGATGCCGCCACGCCCGTTGTCGCCACGCCCGATGTCACCGTCGAGCACTGCGACGGGCGTGTCGAGCAGTGAACGATCGCGACGTCGGAGCGCGACGACCGGCCAGTCGGGACACCACACGCAGCACGTCCGCTCCGCCAACGGACGTCACCTCCTCAACCCGCGCGGGCCAACGCACCCTTTTGGCGCCGCGCCGCGACACCTCGCCCGTCGACCTGCACGGCGAGCGCGCGCTCACCGAGGCGCCCGCCACCCGCGTCGAGCTCGGACCACGCCGTGGTCTCGACGGTGAGACGCAAGGTGGCCTCGGCCGGCCACCGCCCGGTCGCGACCAGCACCACGCCACGCTCGCGGGCGCGGGCCGCCAGCCGGCGCGCGTCGCCGGCGCGTACGTGCGGGGGCGTTGCCGTGAGCACGAGGCCCACGCCGTCGAGCAACGCGGCGACCACCGCCGCCCAGCGGGCGGGGGGCACCCGCCGGACAACGGCGAACCGTTCGAGCACCACGTCGTGCTCGGCAACTGCCAAGCCGCCGAGGGTGCCTTCGAGATCGACGGCCGCGGCCCACTCGCCCACGGCGGTCGCGGCGCGTGCGAGCTGCAACGTCACCGAAGTGACGCCGGCGCCGTGCGCGCCGTCGACC
>DASVIY010000294.1:0-3059 GCA_036386195.1 Acidimicrobiia bacterium
GCCGCCGGCCTGTCATCCTCGCGGGGCGACCGGAAGGATTGAAACCGACAATGGCAGAGCAGCGCACCGCGATCGTCACCGGGGCGTCATCGGGCATCGGTCGCGCCATCGCGGTGGCGTTCGGCGGGCTGGGCTGGCGGGTCGGTGTCGGTGCGCGCCGCGTCGCTCCGCTTCGCCACGCAGCCGACGAGGTGAAGGCTGCCGGTGGCGAAGCATTCGCCCACGCGCTCGACGTCACCGATCCGTCGTCGGCACACACCTTCTTCACCGCTGTCGAAGCCGTGTTCGGTCCGGTCGATGTGCTCGTGAACAACGCGGGGATGTCGACGCCGGGCCGCTTTCACGAGGTGGCGGTCGACGCGTTGCAACAGGAAGTGGCGACGAATCTTCTCGGACCGATGTACCTGAGCCGCCTCGCGATCGCATCGCTGCTCGGCCGTGGGGCGCCCGGCGATCTCGTGTTCATCTCGTCCGACGCGTCGCGTCAGCCGCGGCCGCGGATGGTCGCGTACACCGCGACCAAGGCCGGGCTCGAGGCGATGGCCCGCGCGCTTGCGATGGAGCTGGAAGGCACCGGCATCCGCCCGACCACGATTCGCCTCGGCCCGACCTTGAGCGACTTCGCCGCCCACTGGTCGAGCGACGAGCTTTGGGAGCTGATGACGTACTGGCCCCGCTACGGCTTGCAACGGCACCTCGCCACGCTCGAGCCGGCTGCGGTTGCGCGTGCCGTGGTCACCGCGGTGACCACGCCGCCTGGTGTCCACATCGACACGATCGAGGTGCAGCCGGAGGCGCCCGTCGCCGTCGAAGAGCCGGCATCCGAGCCGGAGCCGCCGCCGGCGCCCTGAGCGGTACGCTGACGCCGGCGTCACGTTTCGCACGCCGGGCGTGCGGCGGCGCACCGAGGAGGCGAGAGGTCAATGCGCACCGAGGACATGATCGTCGTCAGCGTCGATGACCACGTGGTCGAGCCCCCCGATCTCTTCGAGGGACATCTGCCGGCCAAGTATCAAGACATTGCGCCGCACATCGTGCACAAGGACGACGGCACCGACGTGTGGCAGTTCCTCGAGATCGAGGTGCCCAACATCGGGCTCAACGCAGTGGCCGGGCGTCCGCTCGACGAGTACGGGATCGATCCCACTTCGTTCGACGAGATCCGGCCCGGGTGCTTCGACGTCGAGAAGCGCATCCTCGACATGAACGCCAACGGCGTGCTCGGCTCGCTCAACTTTCCGTCACTCCCGGGCTTTGCCGGCCGCCTCTTCGCCGCGCTCCAGGATCGCGACGCCGCCCGCGCGCTCACCGAGGCGTACAACGACTGGCACATCGACGACTGGTGCGGCGGCGCGCCCGGCCGGTTCATCCCGTTGTCGGTGCCGATGATCTGGAATCCCGAGTGGTTGGCCGCTGAAATACGGCGGGTCGCCAAGAAGGGATGCCACGCGGTCACGTTCCCCGAGAACCCCGTCCCGCTGCATCTGCCCAGCCTGCACTCCGACCATTGGGATCCGGTGTGGCAGGCGTGTTCCGACGAGGGCACGATCGTCTGCATGCACATCGGGTCGTCGTCGCAACTCGTCACGACCGCGCCCGACGCGCCGATCGACGTGATGATCGTGCTCCAGCCGATGAACATCGTGCAGTGCGCGGCCGACATCATCCACTCGCCGATCTTCAAGAAGTTTCCTGACCTCACCGTTGCGCTCTCCGAGGGCGGGATCGGGTGGATCCCTTATTTCCTCGAGCGACTCGACCACAGCTACCGCACCCACAAGGCGTGGACGGGCGCCGACTTCGGCTCCAAGATGCCGAGTGAGGTGTTCATGGAGCACGTCCTGCTCTGTTACATCACGGATCGATTCGGGGTGCGCCACGCGCGCGAGATCGGCGTCGATCGGATCACGGTCGAGATCGACTACCCGCATTCCGACACCACCTGGCCGCGGGCGCCGGAGCGGCTGATGGGCGATTTCGAGCAGACCGACCTCACCGACGGCGAGATCGACCGGATGACGCACCTCAACGCGATGGAGCACTTCCGCTACGACCCGTTCGCCGTACGGCCACGCGAGCGCTGCACGGTGGGCGCGTTGCGAGCGGAGGCCATCGGCGTCGACGTCGAGCCTCGGTCCACCGCGACACGACCGAAAGCAGCGCGCGACGGTGCGGTGAAGATCACCGATTTCACCGCGACTGCGTGACCAACGACACACCCGACAAGTCCGCGCCCCGGCCGCTACCGCAACGGCCGCCGCGCCCGTTGGTGCTGCATTACCTGATCGACAGCGCGGTCGTGTTCCTGGCCCTGGTGGTGGTTGCGTTCTTCGTCGGGTTTGCGTTGGCAGCAACGGCGATCGCCGCGCTCGTAATCGGGGTACCTGCTGCCCTGTGGACACGGCGGTTGGAAGAGCAGGCGCTCGCGGTTCGCCCGCCGGCCGGCGGCAGTCCCGAAGCGGGAAGTCCGCAGCCGCCTGACTAGCCTGCGCGCCATGCAGGCTTCGAGCCGCGACCAGGATGTCGACGTCAAGCCGCTGCTCCGCGGCGTCTTTCATCAATGGACGTTCTTCGTCTCGATCGTGGCCGGGATCGTGCTGGTGATCACGGCGCCATCGGGGCGGGCAACGGTGTGCGCGTGCATCTACGCCGTCACGATCTCGGCGATGCTCGGCGTCAGCGCGGCCTATCACCGGATCTCGTGGCCACCGGCAGCCGAGGCGCGCATGCGCCGGCTCGACCACACGACCATCTTCTTCGCGATTGCGGGCACCTACACGCCGATCGCGCTGCTCGTGCTCCACGGCGCGATCGAGGCGATCGTGCTCATCGCCGTGTGGGTCGGCGCGATCGCCGGGATCATCGTCGAGTGGCTGCCGGTCAAGCCGCCCCGCGGCTACGTCACCGCGGTCTACGTGACGCTCGGGTGGGTCGCGGTGATCGCGATGCCCCAACTCCTGTCGGAGTTCAGCACCGCGGCATTGTTCGGCCTCATTGCGGGCGGCGTGCTCTACACCGTCGGCGCGGTCGCATACGGCCTCAAGCGACCCGACCCCTGG
>DASVIY010000295.1:0-8179 GCA_036386195.1 Acidimicrobiia bacterium
ACCCCAAGTACGTGTAGGGCCGGAACGCCTGCTTGCCCGCGCGCTCCACGTACGAATAGCTCATGTCGGTGTCCTGCGTCCCGCGCGTCGTCGACACCGCGCCGTCGGGGTCGAGCAGGAACCCGGCGTGCATCGCGATCGTGCGGCCCGACTTGCCGTGGCGGAACGACACCGTCGGTGTGGCCGCCACGACCACGCCATAGTCGGCGACCACCGCCCCCGAAGCGAGGGTCCGCACCGACACGGGGCGGACGGGCTGCTCCACGATCCGGCTCCGCTGCGCGACGAGGTGCGTGAACGGTGGTGTGCCCACCGGACCGAGCACGGCAACGGGCGACCACGAAAGCGCGTCGAACCCGGGCTTCGCCCAACCGATCGGCGCGGCGCGGCCGTCGATGTGCTCCTGGAAGTCGCCCTCGTCGTTGCGCAACGGCGCGGCACGCCACTCGGCCGCGTGCTCGCGCCACGTGCCGTCGGTACCGATGACCTCGCGTGTGCCGTCACGGTGCACCACCACGATCTCGACGAGCAGTCCCGGCCGTGATTCGGGCCGTCCCTGACCCGGGCCGTACCAGTGGTGCAGCACGCCGAGCGCGTTCACCGCGCCGGCGCGCACTCGCCGTGTGACATCGGTCCCCTGGTAGTACTGCTCGTCGGGATACGAAAACGACGGCCCGGTGTCGGCCGGCGCGTCGTTGATCCAGAGTTGGTACTTGTGCGCCGCGGCCACATACGCCGTCGCGCGCACGATCGGACTCTTGGCGAGCCGCACGTCCTTGCGCACATACGTGTACTGCTCGGGCCCGAGTTGCGCCGGCCCCGGCCGGACCCACTGCGCCTGCCAGTCGCCGGCACGCAAGCCGGTGACGAAGTGCGCCGGCCGTGCGAAAGGTCCGAGCGCGCCGCCGCCGGCACGCGTCGCGACCGTCCACCAGTACTCGGTCGCGGCCGCGAGCGGAGGCCCGCCGTATGCGACGAACGCCTGCTGCGCGGATGCCACCGTGCCGCTGTCCCAGACGACGTCGGCTGCACGCGCGTCCGTGGTCGCACGCCGGGCAACGAGAACCCGGTACCCGGTCTGCTTCGCGCTGCGGCGGTCGTCGACGACGTGCCACGCGAACACCACGCCGTCGGGATCGACACCGACCGGCCCGGCGACGCCGGTGACCGTAAGGGCATCGGGACGGTCCGGCGTCGCCTTCCGGGCCGCGGCCGCCCCTGACGCAGCAGGAACGACGGCGATGCTGATCGCGAGCACGCCCACCGTCCCGATCACACGCCGCCACGGCTCATGGCCCATCGACACCTCCTCGTGAGCCAAGCGTCGCGCAGCTCACCCGGCCGACAATTGACAGCGCCGCCCGATGCGCCGACGATCACCCGAATGAAAGGCGATCGCATCGAGATCCTCGTGGATATCGGCAACGGCGTCCGCAGCTTCGACATCACTGCCACGAAGGCGGGCCGCCGCGTCGAGTCAAGCGTGGCTCGAGGCCTGGTCGAGGTGGTCGAAGTGACCCGCACGGGCGCGGTAGTGCGCACCGCGACCTTCATGTCGACGCGCGTGGTCGCACTCGTCGAGCATCCGGCCGAAGACACCGGGCCCTGACGGCAGGCCCGGCCCTCAGCCCGCGCCTTGCCGCAGGTTCGGGAAGGCAGCGAGCACTTTGGGCACGAGCCGTTGCGCGACCCACACCGAGCTCTCCGGCGTGTAGTGCCCCCCGCCGGGTCGGAGGAGCACGCCGTCCATCACCGTCGGGCAGGGGTAGGTCGGGCACACGATCGCGGCGAGGTCGACGACCCGCACGTTGTCGGTGTGCTGCGCCGCGAACCGTCGGATCAGGTCGGTGAGATGCAAGTCTGGATACGGCAGGGGTGCTCGCCCGAGCTCACTGTCGGCAAGCGGCACCGATGTGAGCATCACGAGCCTCGCACCGTGCGCGGTGAGCCGCACCCGCGCTTCCTCCATCGCCCGGAGCAGATCCGCGTCGTGTTCCGGAGTACCGGCTCGGAGGTGCCGGCCGTTGACGAGCCGGTCGGCGGTCTCCCACGTGCTGAGCCACAGGACGAGATCGGGTCGTTGCGCGGCGATGACGGTCGCCTGATAAAACGGCACAAGGCCCGCGCACCGCTCCGAGTGCGGGAACGGCACACCGGTGTCGGCATTGACCGTCACACCGTTGGCGACGGGGCAGCCGGTGACACCCGCGTTCACGAACGTTGCGCCCCGCGCGGCCAAGACCTGCGTCATGCCGGGAGCCAGGCTCCCGGCCACCGAGTCGCCGACGAACACGACCTTCAACTTCGGCGGGACCGCGCTCGTGGGGGCCGGCGCCGCGGCTGCGGTGGTGGGCGGCTCAGGTGCGGTGGTCGGCGGCGCCGTCGCGGTGGTGGGGGGCACAGGTGCGGTGGTCGGCGGCGCGGGCATGCACCGCGTGACGCGAAGACGTCTCGCCGGTCGTGCCGAGCAACACGATGAGCACGACACCGGCACCGAGCACCACCACGCCGAGCGCGGCGAGGTAGACGCGCGCGCGACGAAGCCCGGTGGCAGACCTCATGCCCGGTCGTTGAACAGCTGGGGTACGAGCCGCTCCGCGACCCACACGGAGGTCTCCTTGGTGAAATGGCCGCCGTCGGGGCGAAGTCGCAACCCGTCGATCACCTCGGGGCACGGATATCCGCCGGGACAGACGATGCTGGAGAAATCGATGACGCTCAGGTCTTCCGGATGCTCGCGGGCGAAGCGCCGGATGAGACCGTTGAGGTGCGCGTACTGGGGCGCGCTCGACTTGGGATCGTTGTAGTCGGTGGCCGCGAGTGGCGGCACGGTGAGAATCACGATCCGCGCACCCTGCGCCGTGAGGCGCACCCGCGCCTCCTCCATGGCTTGCAGCAACGCGGCATCGTGTTCGGGCGTGCCGAACTTGAGATGCTTCCCGTCGACGAGCCGGTCGGCGGTCTCCCACGTGCTGAGCCACACCACGAGATCGGGTCGCTGCTGCTCGATGAGCTTCTGCTCGAAGTCGGGCACCACTTTCAGGCAGTCGAACGACCACTTGAACGGTGCCCCGTTGGGATCGACCGACACGCCATTCGCGACGGGACAGCCCGGGAGGGCGCCGCTCACGATGCGCGCCCCCCTCGCGCCCGCAACCTGCCGCATGCCGGGGACGAGGCTGTCGACGACCGAGTCGCCGACGAGCGCGATCGTGCGCGGGGGCGGCGGTGGCGCGGCGACCACCGACGCCTGCTGCGCAACGGTCACGGGCGGGGCGGTTGACGGCGGTGGGGGCGGGAGCTTCGGCGTTGCCGCCGACTTGGGCGCGGCGTACACGGCCGGCGGCGAGACGGCACCGGCCGTCGCGACGAGAATCACCATCGCCGTCGCCATCGCCGCCGCGGGCGCGGCGACGCCGGCGACCCGGCCGCGCAGCATCACGCCGCGCCGGATCGGCAGCTCGACCACGTAATACGACACCGCGGCGATCGCCAACGTGGTGCCGAGACGTGCGCCGTTGAGCGCCAGGCCGTCCAATCCCGTGCGCCGAGGCGTCAGGTAGACCTGCACCGGCCAGTGCCACAGATAGAGGCCGTACGAGATCCGGCCGATCCAGCACAGCGGGCCGAGCGCGAGAAGCGCACGCACAGGCGACCGCCCCGGCAGCACGGCCGACGCGATGACGCACGTGACCGCAACAGCGAACAGGAGGTCGCCGCCGTGATACATGTATGCGGCCTTGTCGCCGACGCTGGCGTACGCGGCGAGACAGGCGATCCCCAACACGAGCCCACCCACGTGCACGGTGTTGGTCGCGGCCTTGCTGCGCGGCTGCCATCGCTCGAGCAGCAGCGCGAGCAGCGCGCCGACGAGCAGGAGCTGGGCCCGCGTGTCGGTGCCGTAATACGCACGCGAGGGATCGGTGGCGTGATACAGCACCGCCATGAGGACGGCCGATGCGATCGTGCCGATGACGCAGAACGCAACGAGATACCGGCGGGTCCCACGCCCCAGCTTCAAGCACGCGATCACGATCAGCGGCCAGAGGAAGTAGAACTGCTCCTCGATCGCGAGTGACCACGCGTGGCGCAACGGCGACGGCGCGCTGAACAGGTCGAAGTACGACTGCTGCGAGAAGATGAGTCGCCAGTTCTCCGTGTAGAACAGCGTCGCCAGCCCGTCGCCGCGCAGCTTGCCGAGCTGACTGGCCGGCACCGCAACGGCGCCGTAGACCGCGATCGCCAGCAGCACGATCATCAGCGCAGGCAGGAGGCGGCGGGCGCGACGAGCCCAGAACTTGACGCGGTTGATCGCGCCCGTCGCCGACCATTCGCCCACCAACAGGCTCGTGATGAGGTAGCCCGACAACACGAAGAACGTGTCGACGCCGAGGAACCCGCCACTCGCCCACCCGTAGCCGAAGTGGTATGCGATCACGGCGGCGACCGCGAACGCTCGGAGGCCGTCGAGGGCCGGTTTGTAGGCGAAACGGCGCTCGGAGGTCGTCACGGTCATAGCAGTGTGCCGCGCGCCGGCCCCCGAATCACACCGCGCCACGCCGCACCCGACGACCGTTTGTTCGAAAGTGGTTCCCAGAGGGCACGCTCAGTACCAAACGCTGGGGCTGCGGCGAACGGACGCCGTCCGCCGGAAGCCGCCAGGGATCAACCAGGGACAGCCAGGGAGGCTTGAATGGCGTTCATCCAGATCATCGAGTTCCGGTCGTCGAAGTTCGACGAGATGCGCAAGCTGGGCGACGAGTGGGAAGCGGCCACCACTGACACGACGGCGCGTCGCCGGATCCTCACAGAGGACCGGGACAACCCGGGGCACTACCTCAACGTGGTGTTCTTCGACTCGTACGACGAGGCGATGAAGAACTCCAACTCGCCCACGACCCAGAAGTTCTCAGAGCAGATGATGGCGCTGGCGGACGGCCCGCCAACGTTCTACAACCTCGACGTCGTCGAAGACCGCGACCTGGCGCGCTGACGGCCCGCGGCTTCAACCGGCCTCGAATTGGGGGCGGTTGAGCCGGAGGGCGGCACGTCAGCATCGTCCGGCGGGTAGTCGGCCACGAACGGGCGCGCGGCCGCGGGTAGGGTCCGCGTGGCGCGCGAGGAGGAGCGCCGCGCCGCTGCCGGTGCCGTTCGCGCGACGCCCGCGGAGCGACGAGCCGCCGCCGGAGCCGGGCGGGTGACCCGCGCGGATGACCGCCGCGCGGCCGCCGGTGCCACCGGCTCGACCTGCGAGTGAGCCCGTACCAGCCGCACCACGCTCAACGCCATGGCAAGCGCGACGCAGCCCGAGACCGCTTCGGCGACGATCGGCACTCCGAGGTCGGTACCGGCGGTCACCGCGTGAATCGTGGTGACCGCGCACAGCCCGTAGCTCGTGAGATGGATCGCGTGCCACACCCGTTTCGGCATGTGCTTGCGCGCGAGCGATGTGATCTGGATCGCGGCGAGCAGCCACAAGCCGATCACGCCCCATGCGACGGCCACCGGCCGCCACGTCGAGGCGAACGGCACGATCGCGTCGGTCCACGTGAACGGCACGATGTGGTCGGCGAGGATCGCGGTGATGTGCAGCGCGACGAGCAGGAGTGACAGGCCGGCCAGATACGGATGCAGGTCGAGCAGCCAGCGGCGCGCGCCCTTGCGCTCGACGAGCTTGCCCGACGCGAGCGTGCCCAGAATCAACGTCGCGACGAGGAAGAACCAGGCGACGAGCCCGCTGCTGCGCGCGACGTACCACCACAGTGTCGAGGTCATGCGACGGCTCCTTCGGGAATCTGGAACCAACGCTCCGGATCGTCCCCGGAGGTGCGGACCGTGCCGTCCTCGTCGACGAAGAGCGCGGCGGCGCGATGGCCGGAGAGTGTGCCGTCGAGAAACGCGACTTTCGCCAGTGCCTCGGCCCACCACGCCGTGCCCGCGACGACCGTCGCGGTCACCCACGGGCGGTCGGCCGCCTGGCCGGTCTGCGGATCGAGGACGTGGTGCACGGTCTGCCCACCGGCCGACCAGGTGCGCCGGCCCCGGCTCGTGGTCGCGATACCGCCACCGGCGATCGGAATCTCCGCGACGGTCTGCTCGCTGTCTGCCGGATGCTCGACGCGCAGACGCCAGTGCTCCCCTTCCGGCGGCTCACCGATCACACGCAGGTCGCCGCCGACGTTGACCATCGCGCCCGCGGCGCCGCTTTCGACGAGCTCACCGGCGACGAGATCCGCGGCGAGACCCTTGCCGAGCCCGCCGGCATCGAGGTGGAGGCCCGCAGGGAGCCACACCATCCGCGTGTTGTGATCGATCGTGATCTCCGCGCAGCCCCGTGCCGCAGTCGCGGCGGGGAGCTCGTCGACCGCGTCAACGTCCGGCCAGGAGCGCTCGTACCCGAGCGAGACGAGCGCGTCGTGCATCGTCGGGTCGAAGCGACCATCCGTGTCGCGCCACGCGCGCCGGAGCAGGTTGACGAGCAGGAGCGTGTCGGCCGAGACGACGCACGGCATGCCGTCCGCCGCGTTCAACCGCGAGAGCTCGCTGTCGGGAAGAAAGCGGCTCCACCGCTGCTCGAGCGCGTCGAGACGCGCTGCGGCACGTGCTGTGGCCTCGCGGGCACCACCGACCACGATGACGTGCGCATCGGTACCCATGACGCGGAACCTTCGCTCGTTCATGGTCTCAGCTCGCGCGCGTCGACGACTGCGTCTGCGAGCTGCCGGACGAGCTGCCGGACGAGTTGTTCGACGAGTTGTTCGACGAGTTGTTCGACGAGTTGTTCGACGAGTTGTTCGACGAGTTGTTCTGCGCCGAGTTGTCCGGTGAGGGCTGGGCCGCCTGTGCGCCGTCATCCGGCTCCAGGTACGGCGAGCTCGTCGACTCGGTCGCATCGTCGCCCGAGCTCTGGATCCTCACAGTGTTGGTGTGCGAAGCCGTCGTCGATCCGTGCGCACTGGTGCTCGCGGCATGCACGCCGCCTGCAACCGCGGCCACGCCGACTCCGGCTACCAATGCCCGTGACTTCCACGTACGGCGCCACCGCAAGCGGGTCGCTCGTTTGATGCTCATGTCGCTCCTCCTTGGCTGCGATTGTCTGCCGTGCTTGGCACCGGGTCGTTGCCCGGGCCATCGCCGGCATGAACACAGCCTCGTCGAGACAAGTAAGAGGCAGTGACGGCAAGGGTAAGAATGCGGTGCGAATGCTCTTACCCGTGTCTCACCGCTATCGGAGAGAATGGTGCGATGACCAGCCGGATTCTCCTGGCCGACGACGATCGCGCCATCCGTGAGTCGGTGACGCGGGCGCTCGAGCTGGAGGGCTACGACGTGACCGCGGTCACAAACGGCGTGGATGCGCTCGACGCCGCGGCCCTGCAAGCGCCCGACGCGTTCGTCCTCGACGTGATGATGCCGACGCTCGACGGGTTGGCGGTGTGCCGGCAGTTGCGCACCCGAGGCGATCACAGTCCGATCCTCATCTTGACCGCACGTACCGAGGTCTCCGATCGTGTGTCCGGGCTCGACGCCGGCGCCGATGACTACCTGCCGAAGCCGTTCTCGCTCGAAGAGCTCCTCGCCCGCATTCGGGCGTTGCTGCGCCGGACCACCTACGACGAGCCCGACCGCGAGTTGCGTGTCGCCGACCTCCGTATCGACGAGGCGGCACGCCGGGTATGGCGCGGCGACCGTGAGATCGAGCTCACGAAGACGGAGTTCGAGCTGCTCCAGCTCCTCACGCACAACGCTGGCATCGTCCTCGAGCACTCGACGATCTACCAACGGATCTGGGACTACGACTTCGGACCCGAGTCGAAGGCGCTCGCGGTCTACATCGGCTACTTGCGGCGCAAGACCGAGGAGGGCGGAGAGCCTCGCCTGATCCAGACCGTGCGGGGCGTGGGCTACACGCTCCGGGAGTCGTGAGCCTGCGGGCGCGCCTCGCGCTCGCCCTCGCGCTGCTCGCCGCGGCCGCCGTGATCGCGGTCGGCGTCACCGGTTATGTGAGCACGAGCCGAGGGCTGTACGACGAGGTTGACCGCTCGCTGAGGAGCTACGGGAGCCGGTATGCGGATCCCGATGGAAACAGCGCGCGAGCGCTCTGCGCCACTCTCGCAGGGTCCGACGGCGGACCTGGGCCGGGAGGTAGCGACGCCGGCAACGCGCCTCCGCCGGGCAC
>DASVIY010000296.1:0-2540 GCA_036386195.1 Acidimicrobiia bacterium
GTCGACGAGCGCGTCGAGCACCTGGTGCATGTCGTAGGCCCGGCGCTCCTCGATCGGCACGACGTCACCGATCGCCCGCGCACCGGCGCGAGGAGCGCTCGCCGGCACCGCACCCGGCCGTTCGCGCCAGCTGGTGGGCAGGTACGAGAGCCACCTCCGTGCCGCCGCTATCGCCGCCTCGTCGTCGACCACGAGATTGTCGCCACAGCCACTCACCGTCGCGTGCATGCGGGCGCCGCCCATCTCCTCGAGCGACACGTGCTCGCCGATCACCTCCGCGGCCATGCGCGGCGACCCGAGGTACATCGAGGCGTTGCCCTCGACCATGAACACCGCGTCGCAGAAGGCCGGGATGTACGCGCCGCCCGCGGCCGACGGGCCGAAGAGACAGCACACTTGCGGGACGCGCCCCGACAGCCGTACCTGGTTGGCGAAGATGCGGCCGGCACCGCGCCGGCCCGGGAACAGCTCCACCTGGTCAGTGATGCGCGCGCCGGCCGAGTCGACGAGGTACACGACCGGAAGCTCGTGGCGGAGCGCGTGCTCGGTGAGTCGCACGATCTTCTCGACGGTGCGCGCGCCCCAGGATCCGGCCTTCACAGTGGGGTCGTTGGCCACCACGCAGACGGGCCGGCCGTCGACCGTGCCGACCCCCGTGACCACGCCGTCCGCGGGGAGATCGTCGGCGAGCGCGTTGGCCAGCAACCCGTCTTCCGCGAACGAGTCGGGATCGAGCAGGCGCGCCAGGCGATCGCGCACGAAGAGCTTGCCTTGGCGTTCGAGCTTGCCGTCGTCGCGCTCGAGGTTGCCTTGTCGGGCCCGTTCGAGCCGGGCCCGCACGTCCTTGTCGGTCACGCTGTCAGGTTAGGCGGGCGCGCCGGCGGCGCCGGCACCCGCTATTCGATCAGGCGAACGGGGTCGCCTTCGACGTACGCCTCCCATGTGGTGGTGTCGGTGACGGTGAACTTGAAGTCGAAGTGGATCTTGGACCAGCAACCGAGGGGGTCGAGGTACGCGCACGTGTAGTCGTCGGGTATGGGAATCCGCACCTGCACCCACTGGCGGTCGAAGAGCGCCGAGGTGACCGGCGTGATCGTGCACGTCGCCGCGCCGGGTGTCGGGGTGAACGCAGCCCACGGTGGACCGATGTTGGCACCGGGTGGCGGCGTGTAGGCGCAGCCGGCCCAGTTCGTGATCGGTCCCGCAAGCGTTGTCGCGTCGGGCGGCGGCTGAACCTGCAGACTGTTGGGGGTTGCCGGGTCGTCGGCCGCGTCGCCGATGTCGAAGAAGCTCAGCACCAGGACGCGCCCCTTCGCGCCCGGCAACACCCGCGCGAGATAGAAGGTCGGCTTGGCCCCTTGCGCGTTCGCGTAAATCGACATCTTGTCCTGGCCGGAGACCTTGACGTTGCTGGTGACGTAGCTCCCACCCAACCCCGCCCGGATCGAGAACCGGTTGTGCCCACCGCCGGCCGGAGCGGCACTGCCGCTCGCCTTGGTCGCGGTCTGCACTTGCAGGAAGTACGCGCCTTCGGTCGGGTTGGCCACCGTGCAGATCGAATACCACTGGCGGAAGTACTTCACGAGCGTGGCCGGCGCGCCGGCGATCGGATTCGTGGACTTCAAGAGCGTGTCGAGGTTCCCCGCGGTGCCAGGGAAGTCGATCGCGGGGCAACCCGCGACCGGGGGGTTGTTGGTCGGATCGGCGGGCGTGTCGTCCGGTCCGAGCACCCTGTAGGTCGTCCACGGCAGCAACGGGACGCCCGACTTCATGCCTTCGTTGGTACCCGACACGAAGGCCTGGTCCCCGGTACAGAACAGGCTCGTGCTCGCGGGGTCGTACCGATTGATGATATCGGCGCGGGTCATCGGGAAGCCTGGGTTGAAGTTCGCCGCGAGCCCCTGCGCCTGCAGAAGATGACTCGTGAGCAGATGACTGTTGAGGTTGCCCTGATTCGGATCGTTATCGTTGCCGCAGTTGTCGCCGACATGCACGAAAGCGGGATCGAACACCTGCACGTCGAGAGGCGACGACGCGGCCGGGCCGACGTCGATCGTGTAGTAGTAACCCTTCGCGTTGTAATCCGTGTTGGGTCCGGTCGTGGAGTTCGAGCAGTTGTCCGGACGGCTGCCGCTCGCATCGCAGACGTTTGCCAGCGTCGCGTCGCCCTTGTTCTTCTCCGACATCGGGCCCGCCACGTTCGCCCAGAGGTCGGGATACTGCGGCGTGCCGTGCGCCGGCGCCGGCACGATCGTCGGATCGTTGCCGAACTGGTTCGTCGGGCTCCCGAGCGCGACGGGGCGTTCGTATTCGGCGACCGCATGCTTGGCGACAGTTGTCGTCCTGAAGCCGGCGATCGCGCCGAACAGATTCGTGACCGGCTCGCTGATCACCACCTTCAGCTGGTTCGATCGCGCACCCGGAGAGACGGTCACCGTCACACCGTTCACACCGTCCGTGAACCCGTTCTCGGTCGCGAGCGCGCGCGCCGTCGTGTACGCGATGTTGCCGAGGTTCTGGGGCATGAACACCGAGCCGCC
>DASVIY010000297.1:0-6880 GCA_036386195.1 Acidimicrobiia bacterium
ACATCGCCGAGAAGACGGTCGAGATGAACGAGGTGGCGGCACGCCCCGCCAAGGAGGTCGCGCACGATTTCTCCACTCCCGACCGGCCCCGCTGGGTCATCGGCTCGATGGGCCCGGGCACAAAGCTCCCCTCACTCGGCCACATCGGCTTCGCCGATCTCCGTGACGCCTACGTGCCCCAGGTGGAAGGCCTCCTGCACGGCGGCGTCGACGTGCTCCTCATCGAGACGGTGCAAGACCTGCTCCAGGGCAAGGCGGCGCTGGTCGCGTGCCGCCGTGCGATGGCGAGCACGGGCATCGAGGTGCCGGTGATGATCCAGGTCACGATGGAGACCACGGGCCGGATGCTGGTGGGCTCCGAGATCGGCGCGGCGCTCACCGCGCTCGAGGCGATGCGGCCCGACGTGGTCGGCCTCAACTGTGCGACCGGGCCCGGCGAGATGACCGAGCATCTCCGGTACCTCTCCCAGCACGCGCGCACATTTCTCTCGTGCCTGCCCAACGCCGGGCTGCCGTCGATCGTCGAGGGCCGCACCCATTACGACCTCACGCCGGAGGCACTGGCCGACGCGCACGAGCGGTTCGTCACGGAGTTCGGCCTCAACGTCGTCGGCGGCTGCTGTGGCACGACGCCCGAGCACCTGCGCCAGGTCGTCGAGCGCATCGGCCAACGCGCGCCGGTCGTTCGCGAGCCGGAGTTCGAGCCCGGCTGCTCGTCGATCTACACCCATGTTCCGTTCCACCAGGAGCTTGCGTTCCTCGCGGTCGGCGAACGCACCAACGCGAACGGCTCGCGCAAGTTCCGCGACGCGATGCTCGACGCCGACTGGGACGCGTGCGTCCAGATGGCGCGGGAGCAGGTGAAAGAAGGCGCGCACGTGCTCGACGTCTGCGTCGACTACGTAGGACGCGACGGCGTCACCGACATGAACGAGATCGCGAGCCGCTTTGCCACGCAGGCATCACTGCCCCTGGTGTTCGACTCGACCGAGCCGTTGGTGGTCGAAGCCGGGCTCCAGCACTCGGGCGGCAAGGCCATCCTCAACTCGGCCAACCTCGAGGACGGGTTCGCTCCCGGCTCGCGGTTCGATCGCGTGTTCTCGCTCGCCCGTGAGTACGGCGCGGCCGTCATCTGTCTCACGATCGACGAGGAGGGCCAGGCCCGCACCGCGGAATGGAAGCTGCGGGTCGCGAAACGCATCTACGAGATGGCGACCGAGAAGTACGGCATGGACCCGACCGATCTCATCTTCGACGCGCTCACATTTCCGCTCGGTTCCGGTCAGGAAGACCTGCGCCACGACGGCATCGAGACGATGGACGCGATCAAGGCCATCAAGGCGGAGCTGCCGGGCGTCTCCACGATTCTCGGGCTGTCCAACGTCAGCTTCGGCCTCAAGCCCGCGCTGCGACACGTCATCAACAGCGTGTTCCTCCACGAATGCCGCGAGGCGGGGCTCGACGCGGCCATCGTGCACGCGGCGCGGATCATGCCGATGCACAAGATCGACGAGCACGTGCGCGAGGTCACGCTCGATCTGATCTACGACAGGCGTCGCGACGACTACGACCCGTTGTCGGTGCTGCTCGACCTGTTCTCCGATGTCGATGCGAGCCTGCTTGAGCAGGAGGACCGCTCGGGGTGGCCGGTCGAGGAGCGCTTGAAGCATCGCATCATCGACGGGCAACGCGACGGCCTCGAAGTGGATCTCGACGAGCAGCTGCAGACGCTCACCGCGCTCGAGATCGTCAACAACGTGCTCCTCGACGGCATGCGCGTCGTCGGTGATCTCTTCGGCAGCGGCGAGATGCAGCTTCCGTTCGTGTTGCAGAGCGCGGAGACGATGAAGGCTGCGGTCGCGTACCTCGAACCGCACATGGAGAAGGCCGACGCGGGCGGGAAAGGCTGCATGGTGATCGGCACGGTCAAGGGCGACGTGCACGACATCGGCAAGAACCTCGTCGACATCATCCTCACCAACAACGGCTACGAGGTGCACAACATCGGCATCAAGGCGCCGCTACACGACTTCGTCGCCAAGGCCGAAGAGGTCGACGCCGACGTGATCGGGATGAGCGGCCTGCTCGTCAAGAGCACGCTGATCATGCGCGAGAACCTGCAGGAGATGAACGACCAGGGGTTGGCCACGATCCCGGTCGTGCTCGGCGGGGCGGCGCTGACGCGCAACTACGTCGAACGCGACCTGCGCGCCATCTACGAGGGGCGCCTGTTCTACGGCAAGGACGCGTTCGAGGGTCTGCACATGATGGACACGCTCATGGAAGGCAAGCGCACCGGCACGCTCGATCCCGACTACGGGCGCGCCCAGGGCGGCCGCGATCTTCCGCCGCGCAAGTCGGAGCGCGAGGCCGGGGAGCGCGCCGCCGAAGGCGCGGGCACCGTCGAGGTTCCCACCAGCTCCGACGTCGCCACCGACGTCAAGGTGTTCGAGCCTCCCTTCCTCGGCACGCGCGTCGCGAAGGGCGTCTCGCTCGACGAGATCGCCGGTTATATCAACGAGACCGCGCTGTTCCGCAACCAGTGGCAGTTCCGGCCGCTCAAGGCCGAAAACGAGAAGGACGACCAGTTCAAGGCGCGGATCCGTCCGACGTTGCGCGCCGAGCTCAACAAGGCGAAGGCCGAGGGCTGGCTCGTGCCCGCAGTGGCATGGGGGTACTTCCCGGTCAACGCCGAGGGCAACGACCTGGTCGTGTGGACCGACGACGCGCGCACGACCGAACGCCTGCGCTTCACCTTTCCCCGCCAGCGCAAGGATCGCCATCTCTGCATCGCCGACTTCTTCCGGTCGGTCGACTCCGGCGGCGCCGACTACGCGGGGTTCCATGTGGTGACGATGGGTTCGGCCGCGACCGAGCGCGAGCAGGAGCTGTTCGCCGCAGACCGGTACCAGGAGTACCTGCTGGTCCACGGGCTGTCGGTGGAGATGACCGAGGCGCTCGCGGAGCTGTGGCATCGCCGCATCCGCGAGGAGTGGGGCTTCGCCGGCGAGGACGGGCCGTCGCTCGCGGGGCTCTTCCGTCAGCAGTACCGCGGGTCGCGCTACTCGTGGGGCTACCCCGCGTGCCCGGAGCTCGAAGACCAGGCCAAGCTCGACGAGCTGCTCGCCCTCGGCAGCATCGGCGTGAAGCTGACCGAGGAGTTCCAGCTCGAGCCCGAGCAGAGCACGTCCGCGATCATCGTCCCCCATCCCGAGGCGAAGTACTTCATCGCGTAGCAATGGAGCCGCGCGCCATATGACTTCAGTGCTCGACTCAGTCTCCGAGACTCCGCCCGAGGTTGTCGTCGACACGTCGCAGACTCAGCGCTCGCGCTCGTGGACGGCGCTCGCAATCGTCGTGGTCATCGCGCCGCTCGTTGTCGCCGCGGTCGTCCTCATCGTCCGCGGCTGGAACAACCTGGTGCCCACAGACGACATCGCGCTCACCGAGGTCCAGGTACGCGAGATCGGTCGCCACGCGGTGCTCACCGGCGCGTACTCCCGCTTCCACTGGCGTCACCCGGGCCCGGCGCTCTTCTATTTGCTCGCGCCGGCGTACTGGCTGTTGCGAAGTCGATCGGTCGCACTCGATGTCGGTGCGTTGCTGATCAACGCGGCGTCGATCGGCGCCATCATCGTGCTCGCCGCCCGCCGAGGTGGGCGGGCGCTGGTGGCATACACGTCGGTGCTGCTCGCCTTGTTCTGTTTCGCAGTCGGCCCGGTGATGCTCTACCGGCCGTGGACGCCGCACGTGACGTTGCTGCCGTTTGCCCTGGTCATCGTGTTGCTGTGGAGCACGACGTGTGGGGATGCATGGGCGCTGCCGGTCGCGTTCGGCGTCGGGTCGTTCGTGGTACAAGCACACGTCGGCTATGTCGGTCCGGTCGTCACCGCGTTCGTCGTCACGGCCTTGCTGCTCACGGTGCAGATGGTGCGGCCGGCATGGCGTCCGTTCTCCGGGCGGCGGCTCGGCGTCGCGCTCGCGATCTCCGCCGCCGTCGTCGCCGTGCTGTGGGCCCTGCCCGTATGGCAGCAGCTCACCGGCCGACCGGGAAATCTCGGCGACCTCTGGCGATACGTGCGCGACCTGCGGCCGGCCCGCTCGTACGCGTCCGCGTTTGGTGTCACCGTTCGCCAGTTGGGTGTGGTCCCACACCAGGTCGTGACCGCACACACGGGCGTTGCGAGCCCCAACCTCGCGGGCGGTCTCATCACGCTCGGCGCGTTGGTCGTCGCTGCCGTTGTCGCGTGGAGGTACCGGCTCAGCGCCTCACTGCGCCTCCTCGCGATCGTCGCCGCGTTGATGCCGGTGAGCGCGCTGGCCGTCGCGCGCGTCAGCGACAATGTGAGCGATACGACGCACAGGTACCTTGTGCGTTGGATCGCGGTCATCGGTCTCGTCGCGTGGATCGCGTTCGGCTCCACCGTGATCGCCGCGCTGCAGACGCGAGTCGCGACGGTCACGGGCCGGGTCGATGGGCCTCGGCGCCGAACCGGGCTCCGCTTGGCAGCCGCGGGCGCGGCGGTCGTTCTCGCCCTGCTCACGATCGTCAATGTGCGCGCGGCAACTCGGATCGAGACCCGACCCGTCGGCACTTCGGCATCGGTCGCCAACTTGAGCCCGCGCGTCGAGCACGCATTGCACACAACCGGCAACGGGCACGTGCTGGTGGCGATGGCCGACGGCGCGCCGTTGGATGTCGTCGCCGGGCTACTCCTCCAACTCGATCGGCGCGGGACCCCGGTCGTGGTCGAGCCGACATGGGGCTGGCTGCTCGGGCCGCAACTCGTGCGGGATCACGAACGCGTCACGCAGACGGTCACGGTCGTCGGGCCGGCGCAGACCGCGTTGCTCCGCCGCGATCCGGCCTGGCGACGCATTGCGTCGGCCGGCGGCTTCGAGGCATACGTCGCGCGCGGCGATCACCCGCTCGCCCCGCGCCGTTGACCTCAGCTCGCAAGCACCGCGCGCGCAACGAGATCGGTGCCGAAGGCGGTGAGGATCGCGAGGTACAGCAAGCCGGTCGCCGCCATCACGGCGGAGTAGTAGCGCTCTCGTAACGCGAGCCACGTGACGCCGACGAGCGCGATCGTGGTCAACGCGCACACCACCCACGTGTAGCCGAGCAATCCGTGATACCCGTCGCTGATCGACCCGCTGAGCACTTGGAGCATGCCGATCGGCCACAGGAGCGCGGCGACTTCGAACGGCCAGATCCACCCGACCAGCCGAACGAGCTCCTTGAGCGGCTCACGGCCGAGACCGGGTTGCACCAGGTACCAGTGACCCAGGAGCATCGCGTCGCTGATCACGCCCAGGAACAGCGCGCCGATGACGAGTCGCAGCGCGCTCTGGCCGTACGGGCCGCCGGCTACGGACGCGGAGCCGAGGATCCCGAATAGGCCCAGTGCCGGTGCGAGCAGGTCGAGCGCGGGTGGAAACTCCGCGCCCGTTCGGCCGGGGGCCGTGGCCGATGCCGCACCGGCGGCGCTCGGCTCGAGCTGTGTCATCGCGGCGACTCGTTGCGCCTTTGCCGCGCGCCGCGCCCGCTGGCCCGATACACCGGCCGACCGCAGCACAACCGAGACCGCGAGCGCGATACCCGCGCCGAGCACCACTCCTGCGTTGCCGAAGTTACGCAGCGTCGCGCCTGCGCCGTGATCGTGGGCCGCGAGCCCGGCGATCAGTCCGATCAGGGCGAGCACGCCGTACGAGCTGCGCAGCAACCAGCCGTATCCGAGACCTACTTCGCGCCGGCGGGTCGTGACCCACAGGAACAGGAGCCCGCCCGTCGCCCACTGCAGGAGCACCGTCGGCAGGTCGAGACGCATCACCGGCCGGCGTCCCGGTCAGGCGACGACAGCAAGGTCGCGCTCGGCCCGGTTGAGACGCTCGGGCCCCGCGGGCGTGGCCACCACGATGTCTTCGAGGCGCAAGCCGAAACGACCGGGCAGGTAGATGCCGGGCTCGATGCTGAACGCGTTGCCGGCATCGAGCGGCGCGGCGTTGCCTTCGACCAGATACGGATCTTCGTGCGCCTCCACGCCGATACCGTGCCCGGTGCGGTGGATGAACCGGTCGCCGTAGCCCGCGGCCGCGATGACGCGCCGCGCGGTCGCGTCGACCTCTTCACACGTGGTACCGACCGTGGCAGCGCGCACCGCCTGCTCTTGCGCGTCGGCGAGCACTGCGTAGGCCTCCCGCACTTCGGAGTCGGACGGCTCGCCGACCGCGTACATGCGCGTGATGTCGGAGCAGTAGCCCGCACGCGAGCCGCCGAAGTCGCAGAGCACGACGTCGCCGTCGGCGATCGCCCGGCTGCCCGCGTCGTGGTGGGGGCTGGCCGCATTGGGTCCGGAGGCCACGATGGCGAAGTTGGCCCGCTCGTGGCCGAGCTCGAGCATGCGTTCCACCAGCTCCCGGTGCACGTCGGCCTCGGTGCGACCGCCGAACGGACGCGTGCGCATCGCAGCCGCGACGTCGTCGACGGCACGGGCGGCGGCGCGGAGCGCGTCGACCTCGGCCGCGTCCTTCACGATGCGAAGCGGGCGCGTCACATCGCTTGCCTTGCGGAACCGCGTGTCGGGGAGCGCGTGCTGGAGATCGAGCACGAAACGCGCCCAGGTCTGGTCGCCGACCGCGGCAACGGCGGCCTCCCCGACGAGCGCAGCGACGATCGCGACGGGGTCGTCGACCTCTTGCCACGGTCGCGTCACGAACACATCGGGGCGTTCGACGACACGGGGCGCCTCGAGCGCGGGCACGATCAACGTCGCGTCACGTTCCCGCGGCACCACGAGCATGGTCAGGCGCTCGAGCGGCATCGCCTCGTAGCCGGTGAGATACGGCAGGTCGGCGCCCACCGAGAGCAGCAGCACGT